>JAISXN010000127.1 GCA_031270525.1 Candidatus Symbiothrix sp.
TTGAAATCAATCCAGTTTTTCTTGAACTCGTAGAGTTTCGAGTTCGTTGAAATTTTCAGCGTAGGGACGAAGCTGCCGAAAGGAGTCCCGCGCCCCGTAGTGAACAGGATTAATTGACAGCCCGATAACGCAAGCGATGACGAAGCTACCAAATCATTACCGGGAGCATTCAACAAATTCAGCCCTTTGTTTATTGCCGGTTGCGCATAATTCAAAACATCGACAATTTCCGCCGTTCCGCCCTTTTGCGTACAACCCAAAGATTTGTCTTCCAAAGTGGAAATCCCTCCGGCTTTGTTTCCCGGCGAAGGATTTTCATAAATCGGCTGCCCGAATTTCCGGAAATAATCCTTAAAATTGTTGATTAAATCGACGGTTTCTTCAAAAATTTGCGCGTTCTTGGCGCGATTCATTAAAATGGTTTCTGCGCCGAACATTTCCGGAACTTCCGTCAGAATCGTGATACCCCCTTGAGCAATCAGCCAATCGGAAAATCTCCCAACCAGCGGATTAGCCGTAATTCCCGAAAAACCGTCGCTTCCACCGCATTTTAAACCAACTTTCAACAGAGACAAAGGCAATTCTTCGCGTCTGTCCTTCCGCATACGTTCCACCAATTCTTTCATAAGTTGAAAACCGGTTTCGACTTCATCCTCCACCTCTTGGGCGATGAGGAAACGTACCCGTCCGGCGTCCCATTCTCCCATTTCTTTCCTGAAATCGGACTGTTGATTGTTTTCGCAACCCAGACTTAATACCAAAACGCCTCCGGCATTCGGATGTTTTGCCAGAGCGGCAAGCGCTTTCCGGGTATTGACATGGTCGTCGCCCAATTGGGAACACCCGTAATTGTGTGCGTAAACCCGAATATCGTCAATGTGCGAAACATCCAATTCAGCCTTCACACGATTAACGATGGCTTGCGCTTGTCCGTTGACGCAACCTACGGTCGGGACAATCCACAATTCGTTGCGGATACCCATTTCGCCGTTGTAGCGCAAATAAGCTTTGATTTTCAAATCGCTTTTGGGAATATCCAGTGAAATTTTTTCAGGCCGGTAAGTGTATTGCAAATCATCGTGCAAATTGGTTTTCAGGTTATGAGTGTGCACGTGTTCGCCCGCATGGACGTCAACCAAAGCATGCCCGATGGGATAACCGTACTTGACGACGTTTTCGCCGCCGGCAATCGGACGGATAGCGAATTTGTGTCCGGTTTCTACAGTTGACCGGAAGGTGACGGATTGCCCGTCTATGATTAACGTTTCCCCTTCGGATAAAAGTTCCAGGGCTACGGCAACATTATCCAAAATATTGATTTTTAAATATTTACCCATTTTTCTAAAGCGGCTAACATTCCTTCTTCCAGAATAGTTTTCACGTTTCCGGCAACTTTTCCGGCAAAATCCGGAATAGCGTTCAAATCAATTGTCCACATTTTTTTATTGTTGACAATTCCGTTCACCCAATCTTCGACATCGCCGGCATTAAAAGTTTTTTGGATAAATTCGACAAATTCCGGCGTATCGTTCGGCGTGAAAGCTACTTCCGATTTCCCGCTATACAAGACCAAAAGCGCTGCAAACGAGAAGATTGTCAACGGCGCCTCTCTTTTCAGTTTTTCTACGTTGTCTTTCAATGTCGGGAAATTACGAGTTTCCCATTTCGACAAGGAATTGAGGGATATATCTTTCAAATAATGCTTGATGAACGGATTATAAAACCGTTCAAGGATTTTAGCCGCAAATTTCTGCAATTCTTCCGGGTCTTCGTCGATAGCAGGAAGAACTTCCGTACTAACCATTTGATTGACAAATTTTTCGACAACCGGCGTGTTAAAAGCGTCTTTCACCGTTTCGCAACCCAATTGCAGGGCGACAGGCACCATTGCGGTATGAGAACCGTTCAAAATCCGTACTTTTTTAGCGCGGAAAGGTTTAATGTCTTCCATAAACAAGACGTTCAAACCGGCTTTATCCAAAGGTAATTTTTCACGGATGATGGAATCGCCGCCAATCGCCCAAACATGGAAATACTCGCCTTTCACTACCAAATTGTCGTCGAATCCGATTTCCTCCTTGATTTCGTTGATGGTTTCGCGCGGAAAACCCGGAACGATACGGTCAACCAATGTATCGTAGAAATGGCAGGCTGTTTTCAGCCATTGGATAAAATTTTCGCCTAATTGATTGTGTCCGGCATGTTTCAGCACAAATTCCCGAAGGGTTGAACCATTGTCTTCGATTAATTCGCAACAAATAATCAATAAACCTTTGTCGTTTGCGCCGTTGAACTTTTGAAAACGTTGATACAACAGAGCCGTTATTTTTGCCGGAAAAGATTTCGGAGGAAATGCGTTCAAATCATCGCCTTCTTCGTAGCGGATTCCGGCTTCGGTGGTATTGGAAACAATCATCTCCAAATCGGGACTTAAAAACAAATTTTTATAAGTTTCGTATTCTTCATACGGATTCAAAGCATTCGTGATGCTTTTTACCAAAGTGACTTCTTTAATGGGTTGTTTGTCCTTAATCCCTTCCAAATAAACATGATAAAGGCAATCCTGTTTATTCAGCATTCCCGCCATTCCCTGTGCAATCGGTTGAACGACGGTGATTCCGTGATTCATCACACCGGTTTCATTGGCTTTGTGAATCATCCAATCGACAAAAGCGCGGAGGAAATTCCCTTCTCCGAATTGTAAAATCTTTACCGGTAAAACCGGTTTATTAACAGTTTGTTTGTTTAATTCTTTCATATTTGCTCTACTTTTTTTATTCCCAATCGCTTTATTTCATTGGGGTTTTTCATGTTAAACCTCAAAGATACGCCTTTTTCTTTAAAATCTGATGCGAAGGGAATAAAACCAACCTAATTTGATACTTTTATCACCGGTTATACTTTACGCGGTATGGATTTGTGCATAAGCGCACGGTGCACGGTTTCACGGTACACGGTGCACGATAAAAAAAATATAAATTCACAATAAGCCGTTTGTATTCTCGTTATTATTATCGGAAAAGTGTCTGAAATGCATAAAAAAACATTCATAGCTGTTGGTTTTTTATTGTTGAGCAACCTCCTTTTAGCGCAAACGCTAAAAGTTCGGAATCAACCGTATGGTGATTACAAGTTATATCACTTTGGGATTACTGTGGGTTTGAATTTTCAGGATATGTTATTGACAAATTCGGGTTTGACCGATGAAAACGGGGAAACCTGGTATGGAACGATTCCGAATTATTCTCCGGGATTCACCGTTGGTTTGGTAGCTGATTTGTATTTGAATCCATACATGAATCTTCGTTTTACGCCTATGCTTTGTTTCGGCGACAAAGAATTTGAATTTGTGGAACCGGCAACAAAGGTGAGCTTTAAAACCAATGTGCGTTCCAATTATTTGATGGCTCCGCTTGATTTGAAAATACGCTCGATGCGCTTGAACAATTACCGTCCATACGTACTTGCAGGTGTTTATTCCGCAATTGATTTGGGACGGAAGAAAGATGACCCTGTACTTTTGAAACAAATGGATTATGGCCTATCTATCGGGTTGGGCTGTGATTTTTATCTTCCGTTTGTCAAAGTAATTCCAGAAATCCGCTTTTGTTTTGGGTTAAGCGATATACTGGAAAAGAACCGTTCCGATTTGACCGACCTCAGCCTGGCAAAATATCCTAAAGCCTTGTCTAAAGGGGTTTCGCGAATGGTTATTTTTACTTTTAATTTTGAGTGATAAAAAAACAATTCCGTATATTTATACGATATAATCCTTCATTTTTTCATCAAAATAATCACCTCTCGACAATTTCCCGTTTACCAGTACGGCAATCTCTATCCAGGCATCGCAGCAGACAGCGCCATCGCTTTTGCGGCGAATGGTATGGTGAAAAATCAGTTTCGCCCCTTTTCTTTCTACCGTCAGGGAAGATAAAAACGGATCGCCGCCGGTCAAAGATGTTTTATAATGCAGGTCGGCACGCGAGACGACCGGGTCTATTCCCAATCCATGACATTCTTTGAACGAGATGCCCAGGCTTTCCATAAACTCGTGACGAGTGACTTCCGTATAATGCAGATAATTGGCATTGTTTACAATTCCTTGCGTATCACATTCGTAATCACGCACTTTCATTTCTATTTCAAAAGTTTTTTTTGTCATCGTACACTGTAATCATTTTATATAGTTTATCTGAAGGCCGGACTTTTTCCGCCGTTTTCATCGAAAAACGTTCGCCTTTTTTAGCTGTTTCAACGGGAATCAAATCGACCCTGATATCTTCGGCTGCGAATATTTGTGCGCCGGTTGTCGGTCCGGTAATCAATACTTTGTCGCCGGCAGACAGTGATTGCGTTTCAACTAAAAATTCGGCGACGCTTAGTTTTGAAAAGTATTTGAGGACTTTCCCGATATATAGTTTTCGCTCGGCCGCTTTGTTGCCGTAACGATCGTTCCATTCTCCGAGGCGTTGTCCCAGATAGTAACCGTTCCAGAACCCGCGATTGAAAACTTTTGCCAGGCGGGAATCCCAACCGGCAATTTTCGCTTCGGAATACGAACCGTCGCAATATGCGCGAACAGCTTCTTTGTAACATTCGGTTACCGTTTTCACATATTCCGGTCCCCTGGCGCGTCCTTCAATCTTCAAAACCCTGACGCCGGCATCTAAAATTTTATTGAGGAAATGAATGGTTTTCAAGTCTTTCGGAGACATGATGTATTGGTTTTCAATTTCCAATTCGATGTCCGACTCTTTGTCTTTTACTAAGTAACTCCGGCGACAAATCTGGTTACATTTTCCGCGATTGGCCGAGGCGTTCATTTCGTGCAGACTCAGATAGCATTTTCCTGAAACGGCCATGCACAAAGCGCCGTGACAAAACATTTCGATGCGGATTAATTTTCCCGAAGGTCCTGTAAGATTTTGTTCGACAATCTGTTCGTGAATGACCTTAAC
>JAISXN010000185.1 GCA_031270525.1 Candidatus Symbiothrix sp.
GAGTCGCCGGCTTACATCAGTCCTTCGGCGAATTTGACGCCCGAAACGGTTTACGTAGGCGCTTTTGCGTATATCGGCGAAAATGTCAGCCTGGGGAAAAACGTGGAAATTTATCCTCATGCCTATATCGGCGATAATGTTACGATTGACGACGATACGATTATTTATCCGGGCGTGAAAATTTATGCCGGCTGCAAGGTTGGGAAAAGATGTATCATCCATTCGGGAGCAGTGATCGGCGCCGACGGATTCGGTTTTGCCAAAGACAGCGATAACTACAAAAAAATTCCCCAATTGGGAAATGTCATGATTGAGGACGACGTCGAAATCGGCGCGAATACAACCATAGACCGGGCCGTAATGGATTCGACAATCATCCGCCGGGGTGTGAAACTGGACAATTTGATTCAGGTGGCGCACAATGTAGAAATCGGGGAAAATACGGTAATCGCGGCGCAAACAGGTATCTCCGGTTCGACCAAAATCGGAAAAAGCTGCATGCTCGGCGGACAAATCGGTTTGGCCGGCCACATCAAAATCGGTGATAATGTGAGCATCGGCGCACAATCCGGTATCATCGGCAATATCGAATCGGGAAAAAGCGTTATCGGTACACCTGCTTTCGATGTGAAAAATTTCTTCCGTTCAAGCATTATTTTCCAAAAATTGCCGGAAATATATAAAACCACAGGACAACTTCAAAAAGAAATAGAAACGCTTAAAAAAGAATTAAACAAAGACTAAAATCAGAATGAATACAAAACAACATACGTTAAAAGAAAGCTTTTCCCTGAAAGGAAAGGGATTACACACGGGACTTGAAATAGAAATCAAATTTAATCCTGCTCCGCCCAATCACGGTTACAAAATTAAGCGGATTGATCTGGAAGAACAGCCGGTAATCGAAGCCCTGGCTGAAAATGTAAAAGGAACCAAACGAGGAACGGTCCTTTCAAAGAATGAAATCTCCATTTCCACCGTAGAGCACGCAATGGCCGCATTGTACGCCTACGAAATCGACAACTGCCTGATTGAAGTAAATGCGCCCGAATTTCCAATTCTGGATGGAAGTTCGATCGTATATGCCAATGAAATTGAACGGGTTGGAATTGTCGAGCAAGACGCTGTAAGGGAATATTATATTGTAAAAAATAAAATCGAAGTGACCGATAGTGAAACCGGTTCTTCGATTACGGTTCTTCCCGACGACAGTTTCGGAATCAATGTGCATATTACATTCGACTCGTTTTTCTTAGATAATCAATATGCTACATTAAACAGCCTGAAAGATTTCAAAGAAGAAATAGCAGCGAGCCGTACTTTCGTTTTTGTCCGCGAAATCGAACCGCTTTTACAACATGGATTGATAAAGGGCGGCGATTTGGATAATGCCATTGTCATTTACGAACATCAAATCACTCAGGAACGTTTAGACCAGTTGGCCGATACCATGGGCGTCAGGCATAAAGACGCTTCGGAATTGGGCTATATCATGAATAAACCTTTGGTTTATAACAACGAGCCGGCACGACATAAGTTGCTGGATATTCTGGGCGATATTGCACTGATCGGGAAACCGCTTACCGGACGAATTATCGCCGACTGTCCGGGGCATAAAATCAACAACCAATTTGCCCGCATTATCCGCAAAGACATCAAAATGAATGATGTACAGGCTCCGGTCTACAATCCGAATCTTCCGCCCGTTATGGATATCGGCAGAATTAAAGAATTGCTTCCGCACAGATTTCCTTTTTTATTGGTCGATAAAGTCATTGAAGTAGGAGAATTACATATTGTCGGAATTAAAAATGTGACGGTCAACGAACCGTTTTTCCAAGGACATTTTCCCAACGAACCGGTCATGCCGGGTGTTTTAATGGTTGAGGCAATGGCGCAGGCTGCCGGTCTTTTGGTGCTGAATTCGTTGGACGAACCGCACAGGTATTCAACCTATTTTATGAAAATCGACAATGTAAAATTCCGTCAGAAAGTAGTGCCGGGCGATACCCTGATTTTCAAAGTAGAATTGGCTTCCGAGTTCCGGAGAGGCATTGCCATTATGAAAGGATATAGCTTTGTGGGAGAAAAAGTGGTGTGTGAAGCTGAATTTATGGCTCAAGTAATAAAAAATAAATAATTATGGTTCAAAGTTTATCATCGGTACATCCCGATGCAAAAATTGGAGAAAACGTTACAATCGGTCCTTTTGTTACGATAGAAAATGATGTAGTGATAGGCGATAATACCTACATATATCCGAATGTTGTAATTATGAACGGCGCTAGAGTCGGTAAAAACTGCCGGATTTTTCCGGGAGCGGTAATCTCGGCCATTCCCCAGGATCTGAAATTCCGAGGAGAAGAAACAACGGCCGAAATCGGCGACGGTACAACCATCAGGGAATGTGCAACCGTGAACAGAGGAACTGCCGCAAAAGGCAAGACTATTGTCGGAAATAATTGTCTGTTAATGGCTTACTCACATACAGCGCATGACTGTATTTTGGGAAGTAATGTGATACTGGGAAATACGAGTCAATTGGCAGGAGAGGTCGAAGTGAACGATTATGCTATTTTGAGCGGCGGAACTTTGGTACACCAGTTTACACAAATCGGCAAACATGCGATGATTCAGGGCGGCTCCCGGGTCAATAAAGACATTCCTCCCTATATCATCGTTGGGCGCGAGCCGATTACATATTCGGGAATTAACATTGTAGGCTTGAGAAGAAGAGGCTTTGATAACGAAAAAATTTCAGCAATCCAGGAGATTTACCGGATTTTATATCAATCGGGATTGAATTATAAAGAAGCTGTGAAACAAATTGAAGAAACCGTTCCTTCTTCGGCTGAAAAGGAATCTATTGTTTCTTTTATTTTAAATTCTCAACGCGGAATTGTACGGGGATACTTTGAATAAATTGAGAATTGAGAATTGAGAATTAATGTTCTTCATTCTCAATTCTTCATTCTCAATTCTCAATTCTCAATTCTAAATTAAAAATTATGGTTTATAGATTTGTTATTTTGTCTGATGAAGTAGATGATTTTAGAAGGGATATTTTGATTGATTCCGATGCTACTTTTTATGATTTGCATGAAGCAATTCTGGACTCTGCCGGATATAAGAAAGACCAGATGACTTCTTTTTTCATTTGTGACGAAGACTGGATGAAGGAAAAAGAAATCACCTTAGTGGAAATGGACACGAATTTGGAGGAAGATAGCTATGTGATGGATGCCGTTCGTCTGAGCGATTTATTGGATGAAGAACGTCAGAAATTGCTGTATGTTTTTGAACTGTTGACCGAAAGGGCTTTTTTCATGGAATTGAAGGAAATCATTACAGGGAAAAATCAACCGAAAGCCCGATGCGTTAAATCTGTCGGGAATCCTCCTGCTCAAACGACTGATTTTGAAGAATTTGAATCAAAATCGCAGACGCCGGTTGCTCACTTGGATGATGATTTTTATGATGAAGAAGATATTTTGAATCTGGATGAATACGATGAAGAGGATTTTGGAAATCTGAGCGAAGGAAATCCGTTTGAGGGGTATTGAACCTTTACGGGTGCGGCTTTTCCGCCGCATAATACACCGTCAACAGGTTTTGCTCGCGAAGTATTTGACGAATATCATTAACTAATCCCATGGGGGTATTCCTGTCTATTTTCAGAATTACGACAATTTTACTTCTTTCGTCCGGCGCAATTTGACTTTTAATACTTTTCAATTCTTCCGGCATCGCCTCCAAAGTCGTAAAATCGTTATTAAGTTGTATCGGCGCTTGTTCTTCTACCGGTGTATCTTCGGTTTTTCCTGCAATTATATAAATAAGAAGCGATTTCTCCTTTAGCTTTTGAAGCTCTTTGGTATTCGGAAGTTGAAATTGCGTAAGCGCGGGAACGGAGCGCATGTTGACGACCAGCATAAAGAAAAGCAGCAAGGTAAAAATCAAGTCCGGCAAAGAAGTTGTATTCAAGGAAGGAACTTCGCGATGTGTTTTGCGGAATCTACTCATTTGCGCCCTCCTTTCTTTCCGATTCTTTTTCCGAAATCCGGAGCGGATAGGCTTCCCTGATTGCCGTTCGCTGCTCCTCGGTCAGACGCTCGAAAGATTTATCAAACCGTTCGTTTGCCAACTCATTTCGCAGGTCGTCGTAAGCCGCCGATAATTCGCCCAGCACGGAAATGTATGTCTGATAAGAAGTTTTACGGCTTATTTCAAAATTGATAACGGCATGGGGCGTCACGGAAACAAGTCCTAATTCCGGAATTTCAATTTCTTGTTTTTCGGGTAAATAATCCGAATTTTCGGGATTGGCAATGAATTTCTTAGCAATATCCCGTATTTCATATAGCTTAACCGGCTCATCTTCCATGAAAACCGTATTATTCTCATCAATGGAAAAAGTAACGAAATTGCGTTTTTCTATGTCAATTTTCTTTTTCAGTTTGGCTTCGGAAGTATCCGGCAATAATTGCCTGTAAATTCCTGTTTTAGAACTTAATGAACCTGAAAGCAAGAAAAAAAGCAACAAAATAAAAGCGATATCTGCCGATGATGTTGCATTAAACGGGGAAATACTTCGCTTGAAACGGGGCATTTTACTTGTTATTTTTAAAATGACTCCACAAAATGCCTCCGAAAAGGGCAGCAAACGTCAGTATCAATACGATATAAAGCCAGTAAATCAGCGCAGACGTTCCCACAGTATTGCCTCTATTGTCTTCTTTCACGTAATCTGCAAAAAACCAAACTGTTATTGCAATCGTAAGCAACATGCAAATCCAAAGGACAACGGTCGATATTTTATTGTAAGATGAAGGTTTCATTTGTATTTGATAATCATATCTAATATTTTGATGGAGTCATCTTCCATATCATTGACGATTCCTTCAACTTTGTTAAGAATGTAATTATAAAAGAGTTGGAGGATAATTGCCACAATCAAACCCGCAACCGTAGTAATCAGAGCGACTTTCATTCCTCCCGCAATAATGGCCGGACTTATATCGCCGTATTGCTGGATATTATCAAACGCCTGAATCATTCCGATTACAGTCCCCAGAAATCCGAGAGCGGGTGCAATCGTAATAAACAAAGTAATCCAGGAAAGATTTTTTTCCAAAAGCCCAACTTGGACGCTGCCGAAAGAAGTGATAGACTTATCAATGACTTCG
>JAISXN010000186.1 GCA_031270525.1 Candidatus Symbiothrix sp.
ACGCTTTTCAACTGCCTTTCCAATGCAAAAGCGCAAGCGGCAAATTTTCCTTTTTGCACCATTGAACCGAATGTGGGTGTGATTACCGTTCCCGATGAACGCTTGAATAAATTGGCCGAACTGGTTCATCCTCAAAAGATTGTGCCGACAACGGTGGAGATTGTCGATATTGCCGGATTGGTCAAAGGCGCAAGTAAAGGAGAAGGGCTTGGCAATAAATTTCTCGCGAATATCAGGGAAACAGATGCAATTTTACACGTTTTGCGTTGTTTTGACGATGAAAATGTAACGCATGTTGACGGTTCGATTCATCCGGTAAGAGACAAGGAAATAATTGATTACGAATTACAACTGAAAGACCTTGAAACGGTTGAATCCCGAATCAATAAGGTCCAAAAGCAAGCGCAAACCGGCGGGGATAAACAAGCGAAAATAGCCTTGGAAGTTTTTTTGCGTTACAAAGCTGCGCTTGAACAGGGAAAACCGGCTCGTACCGTGAAATTTGACAACAAAGACGATGAGAAAATCGCCCGCGATTTGTTTCTTCTGACGAACAAACCTGTTTTGTATGTTTGTAATGTGGATGAGGCTTCGGCTGTTTCGGGAAATCCGTATGTGGAGCAAGTACGGCAAGCCGTTCATGAGGAAGACGCCGATTTGTTAATTGTCGCCGCTAAAATCGAATCCGAAATTGCAGAATTTGAAACCTACGAAGAAAGGGAAATGTTTTTGTCGGAAGCCGGTTTGGAAGAATCGGGTGTAAACCGTTTAATAAAAGCAGCTTATCAATTACTGAATTTGGAAACGTTTTTGACTGCGGGACCGCAGGAAGTTCGCGCCTGGACTTTCCGGAAAGGCAGTAAAGCGCCTCAATGTGCAGGAATTATCCATACCGATTTTGAAAAAGGATTTATCCGCGCCGAAGTCATCAAATATGACGATTACATTCGGCTCGGCTCGGAAGCGGCAGTCAAAGAAGCCGGAAAAATGAATGTTGAAGGCAAAGAATATATCGTTCAGGATGGAGATATTATGCATTTCCGCTTTAACGTGTAATGATTACTAACTAATTAAATATCAACCTTATGAAAAGGATTTATTATTTATTTGTTTGTTTGTTGATGGGATTTTCTTCCGTTCTGCATGCACAAAACACGAAATCGACAGTCGATAAATTGTTCGCTTATGCTCACAAAGACACTGCGGAAGGCTGGAAACATTCGGGAATTGTAGGCCTTACTTTCGGACAAACTTCACTTAATAAATGGGTTGCCGGCGGTGAGAATACTACAATTACCGGCAATTTTACGCTGAATGTTACGGCGAACTATTTGAAAGGAAAATGGTTTTGGGATAATAATCTGCTATCTGAATACGGAATGATTTACGCTTCTTCCACCGATTGGCAAAAGGCGGCAGACAAGTTGAATCTCAATTCGATAGGCGGACGCAAAATTTTTGAAAAATGGGCGGTTGCCGGTTTACTGAATTTTAGTACGCAATTTGCCAAAGGTTATAAATATCCGGACAGAAACCATTATATATCAACGCTTTTTGCTCCGGCTTATTTGGATGCCGCTTTAGGTTTTTCCAACAAACCCAATCCGAAATATAGTGTTTTCCTTTCGCCCATAGCGGAAAGAGCAATTTTTGTATTGGACGATTCACTGAGCAACGCAGGCGCTTTGGGTGTGGATAAAGGTAAAAAAGTAAAGTTTGAAACCGGAGCCTATTTAATGGGAAACACTAATCAACAGATTACAAAAGATTTAAGTTTGATTTCTTCTTTGTATTTGTTTACGTCTTATAACGAAAAATTTGGAAATTTCGATGCGGTTTGGGATATTCTCTTGACCTACAAATTGAACAAATACTTTACGGCTTCTCTCAATACTACGCTCCGGTATTATGAAGATGAAATAAGAGCTGTTCAATTCAAGGAAATATTCGGCTTGGGTATAACTTATCGGTTTTAAATGAACGGAAATTTCGCGAAATAAATTTAAGATACCTGAAATCAAATAACAACATTCACAATCTTTCCCGGCACGACAATCACCTTTTTAGGCGTTTTGCCCTCCATCCATTTTTGTGAATTTTCATTGGCTAAAACTGTTTTTTCGACTTCTTCTTTTAACGTATCTACCGGAAAATCCATCGTAAAACGAACTTTTCCGTTGAAAGAAACCGTGTATTTCACCGAATTTTCTTTCAGGTATTCTTCATTATATTCCGGAAACACGGCGTCGCAAACGGTTGTTTCATTCCCTAACCTGTGCCACAATTCTTCAGCGATATGCGGGGCGAAAGGCGCTAAAACGACAACGAAATCCGACAAAACGGCGCGTTTGTTGCATTTCAGAGCCGTCAGTTCGTTGGTGCAAATCATGAATGCGGCGACGGAAGTGTTGAATGAGAAATTCTCAATGTCCTGTCCGACTTTCTTGATTAATTTATGGATAGATTTTAACTCTTCGGCCGTAGGCTGTTCGTCCGAAACGGTGAATGTGTCACCTTGGAAAAACAAGTTCCAGAACTTGCGCAGGAATCTTGAAACGCCGTCAATCCCGTTGGTATCCCAAGGTTTGGATTGTTCGACCGGTCCGAGAAACATCTCGTACAGGCGTAAAGTGTCGGCGCCGAATTTTTCTACAATGTCGTCGGGATTGACCACATTGAACATAGATTTTGACATTTTCTCAACTGCCCACCCGCAGATATATTTACCGTCTTCGAGGATAAATTCAGCGGTTTTGTATTCGGGATTCCAATTCCGGAACGCTTCTATATCAAGAATATCGTTGGAAACCATATTGACGTCGACATGAATGGGCGTCACGTCGTATTGGTTTTTCAATCCGGAAGAAACGAAAGTATGGGTATTTTTAATCCGGTACACGAAATTGCTTCGTCCCTGGATCATTCCCTGGTTAATCAATTTCTGAAACGGCTCGTCTTTTGCTACAATACCTAAGTCATATAAGAATTTGTTCCAGAAACGGCTATAAATCAAGTGTCCGGTGGCATGTTCCGTTCCGCCGACATACAAATCGACATTTCCCCAATATTCGTTAGCGTCTTTGGAAACCAATGCTTTGTCGTTGTGCGGGTCTTCGTAGCGCAGATAGTATGCCGACGAGCCGGCGAAGCCGGGCATGGTGTTGAGTTCGAGAGGATATGTGTTTTTATTTCCCATCTGTTTTTTATTTATTCATTGTTTTTATTCATGCGGATTGTCTCATTCCGGCTTTTGCCAAAAATAATCGCGGACGGCCGTCGATTAATCGTTCGCGCACTTCCGCAATGCTCAAAAAGTTGCCGTTTTGCGCCATTGCAGTCATACCGAATAAAACGGTTAATGTGATAAAGAATATTTTTTTCATCTTAAATGTAAATAATTGTGCGAAATTCTATATATTTCCATTAAACAATTCCGGCTGAAAAAACCGGATAATAAACCGCATATTGTCCTGTACAAGCCACTTGCCATGCGCTTCGCCTTTCAGTGAATTTAATTTAACGTCGGGGAGCAAATTGTTTTTAATTATATATTCAAGCAATTCAAGCGGGACGGAATATAACCCGCAAAGCAGAGTAATTCCGTGTTTATCAGCCATTTTCTTGTCATACAGTTTATTGTTGGGCGTTTTGATAACCCGGGCTATACAGGGAATTGTAAATGTACCGGCAGTTTTATGAATAAACATTCCAAGATTTTCTTCATTTTTTAGAGGACTTGTTTTATACAGATCATCTTTGTTTGGCAAATCGGGGAAAACCGTAGTCCAGAAATCAAACCATTCATTAAATGTTTTGAAAAATACAAGCGGCTTGTTTTTAGTATGTTTCATTATTTTTTCATACGTGAAAAGAATGCCGTCTTTCTTTTTTTCGTCTTTTTCCTTTTCCGTTTTTTCGGTTTTAATCTTGTCGTCGGCACCATCGGCAAACAACATAAAACCGTTCACTTGCCACAGATCTTTAAATTTTACCAGGGCGGTATGAATTGTTTCTTTGTCTTTTCCGTCATTTTTTCCCTCGAAACTGTTGCAATCCATATCAAGCGTTTCCATATCATTGAGGATCGGTGAGATTTTTATGACGGTATCGTTAGATTCTTTTATTCTATAAAACGAATGGGGTCTGTATTCCGTCGCATTGAGGATGTTTATAATTTCCTCATTCACTGTGATTGCTTTCCACCAGTCCGTTGCTTTTACGGCCAGGGGCGTACAGACAGCAAAAAAAATGCGATTGCTTTTCAGGAAATACAAAAACTGTTCTTTGGAGATCGGCAAATTATTGCCGGGGCGTTTTTTCAATTCCTGCAGACTGCTTTCTATCGCTTTGTTCGGATAATTCATCGACAAATAAGAATCGTAGTGCAGCCAGCTCAAGAGCGTGCGGAATTTAAAAAAATCATCGTAAGAATATTCGTGAAGCCAGTAATGCAGTTTTTCGTTTTCGGGTGCGGTTTCGTATTCTTCTTCCAAAATATTTATAATCATTGATGCAATCAACCTGATTCCGGGATTTTCAACATTCAAAAACTGCATATCGTCCGATTCGTTTACCGATTCCTGTATAATCGTCCAAATCAGAAATTGCAAATCCTCTATATTAATTTCATCGTCTAAATAATCGCTGCCAAACGTAAGAAAAGGCAGTTTTTTACCGAACATTTGCCCATGCATTTTCCGCAAGCCTGCAAAAAGCCCAAGTCCCGAAATCACATCCTCAAAATAGGCAACCGATTTCAAAGAAATATCCCGCAACCATTCGGAAAAATTGTCAACTATTAACTTGTTGCGGCGTAGTTCATTTAAAATTTTTCGCGCCAATTGTGCAAAATAAACATCGCTTTCCGACAGCACATTTATGGGGTGCATATCTTCAATATCTCTTGTTGTAATTGTTTTCATCGAAAATATTTAAATTGTTTCATTTTCTCTATACATCCAATCTTTCGCTCTTCCCAACGGCGGCTCGCCCGTTTCCGTAGGCAAAAACTTGTCCACTTCGGGCAATTCGACAGGCAAATCTTTTTCTGCAACGGCATAAGGCATACCGTCTTTGTAATATATCGGGAACGGCTCACCCCAATAGCGCTGCCGGCTGAAAATCGCATCGCGCAGGCGGTAGTTGACTTTTACTTTCCCCAGACCGTTTTCTACAATGTATTCTTTGGCTTTTTGAATAGCTTCTTTGACGGTTAATCCGTTCAGGAAACCCGAATTTATCATGATTCCCTCTTTAGCGTCGAAGCTTTCTTCCGAAACGTCTGCGCCCTCAATCAACGGAATAACAGGCAAGTTGAAATGCCGGGCAAAAGCGTAGTCGCGGCTGTCGTGAGCAGGAACGGCCATAATCGCTCCTGTTCCGTAACCGGCTAATACATAATCGGAAATCCAAATGGGAATTTCTGCGCCGTTCACCGGATTGACGGCATAAGAACCCGAAAATACGCCGGTAACTTTGCGGTCAGCGATGCGTTCACGTTCGGTGCGCCGTTTGACGGCTTCCAGATAAGTATCTACTGCCGCCTGTTGTTCGGGAGTTACAAGCAAAGAA
Organism: Candidatus Symbiothrix sp.; assembly: GCA_031270525.1. Lineage (GTDB taxonomy): Bacteria > Bacteroidota > Bacteroidia > Bacteroidales > Azobacteroidaceae > Azobacteroides. Next base: position 5,572 of record JAISXN010000186.1, read on the forward strand.
ACATATTCCGATTCAGGCGCTAACACCATGAATGTAACACCGAAAATAGTGTCGGCACGGGTCGTAAAAACCGTCATTCGTAATTGACCCCGTCGATTGCTTCGCAATTCGTCATTCGTAATTGAAAATTGCATTTCCGCCCCCTCCGACCGCCCAATCCAATTCCGTTGCGTTTCTTTCAACGAATCCGTCCAATTGATTTTGTCCAAACCCTCGAGCAGGCGTTGAGCGTATGCGGAAATACGCAGGCTCCACTGCCGCATTTTGCGTTGTTCTACCGGATAACCGCCACGGATGGAAAGGCCTTCACTGACTTCATCGTTGGCCAGAACCGTACCCAAATCGGCGCTCCAATTGACCATTGTATCGGCTAAATAAGCGATACGGTAGTTCATCAGCGTTTCCTGCTTTTCTTTTTCCGATTTGGCTTTCCATTCTCCGGCCGTAAAAGACAAGAGTTCCGTGCAAGCGATATTTAAATCTTTAGTTCCCTGTAATTCAAATACTTCGATTAATTCATCAATCGGACGCGCTTGTTGAGCGTCGTAACAATAATACGATTGGAACATTTTGATAAAAGCCCATTGCGTCCATTTATAGTACTTTGGGTCGCAAGTTTGAACTTCCCTGTCCCAATCGAAAGAAAAACCGATTTTATCTAATTGTTCGCGGTAACGTTTGATATTTTGTTCCGTAGTAATTGCAGGATG
>JAISXN010000037.1 GCA_031270525.1 Candidatus Symbiothrix sp.
GCGTTCTTTACTTCACATTCGCCGGCAACAGGGACGCTGTTTCCCGTCAGCAATGTATTCCCTGCAATAACCGAGGTAACGATATTCTCGTAGTCATTGCCGTTTATTCCTTCATAGTAATAAGCCAAAGCTCCCAAACGATGCGTTTCCACCAATTTGTCCAATGCCACTGATGTTTGCGCGGCACGCCGGATTTCAGCGGGTTCACATTCGGAAGCCACATCAAACACACGGTAAAACTCATTGATTTTTTCCTGTATGTGTTCTTCCGTAGCTTCATCGCGGTATTTTTTCACTTCACACATTTCAAGCAATTCCAAATGCGTACCGAAAACCGCCGCCTGTTGCGTGATATCCGTATAAACATCAAGCATACCGCAATAATAATGTCCCAAAATACCGAGCCTGTTATCCTTCATGGCTCGATGCACACGCGCCGCCTGTACCCAACCGGCAATTTCTTTCCATGCGACGGCGTCCTTCAGGTAACCGGTAACAATCGCATAGCGCAATCCGCTGCGGTTGAACACACAGGCTATCTCCGGAACCGAACAGGCCTGACAATGCGACAGCCAGTAACCGGTCATTTTTCCACGATCCCCCAGCCCGTTGATATAGTCATAATCAATGGCAGGCGCCGGCTGTAGATTAAGTACGATAATGGGACATTTAATCCGTTGCGCAAGCGGCAAAATGGTCGATGATAAACAATAAGTCGCTACATAAAGAAATACAAGGTTTACCTCTTCCCGCGCAAAGACGGAAGCCGCTTCAACGGCCTTCTCAGGATTGTCCGCCATACCGGCGTCTATCACCTGCACGCCGCAACGTTCTTCTATATTCTCCCTTATTTCCCGCTGATATGCAACAAGCGAATCCAATAGTCCGTCAAACTGAGGCCAGTACGTATCAAGACCCGTTCCGAACAAACCGATTTTAAAAGCATTTTTAATCATTTTATTAAATTTAAGTATAAGATTGTTGTTGATTATATACAGGGTACGAAGATAATATTTTTTTTTGATATGCAAATTTTTTACGGTACACGGTAAAAGGCGCAAAGGAAGTTATCAAACTTTTTGTAACTTTGCCGAAATTTACTTTATATATGAACTATTCCATCCAGGAAATAAGCCGGATAATCGGAGCAAAAACCACGATTAATCCGGAAATATCTCCGGTTATTGAAATCCTGTTAACCGATAGCCGGTCGCTTTCCGACCCGGCTGTCAGTTTGTTTTTCGCATTATCCACAAGTCAGAACGACGGACACAAATACGTCCGCAATCTTTATGAAAAAGGCGTTCGTAATTTCGTGGTCCAACATCCTTTTACCGGAATGAACGAGGTGTCCGAAGCCAATTTGCTTTGGGTTCCCGATACGCTCGTCGCACTCCAACAATTAACGGCATTTCACCGGAAACAATTCAACATTCCCATTATCGGTATTACCGGTAGTAACGGAAAAACAATCGTTAAAGAATGGTTGTACCAATTGCTGCACGACCAATTCACGATTGTCCGCTCTCCCCGCTCCTACAATTCCCAAACAGGTGTTCCTTTGTCGGTTTGGCAACTGAACGAACAAACCGAATTGGGTATTTTCGAAGCCGGAATTTCCTTGCAGGACGAAATGCAACGTTTGGAATCAATTATTCAGCCAACCATCGGTATTTTTACAACTATCGGAGACGCACATCAGGAAAATTTTGCTTCTCAGGAAGAAAAATGCCTCGAAAAATTGAAACTGTTCGAACATTCGGAAAAAATCATTTACAACGAAGACCAAATTTTGGTAAAATACTGTTTGGAAAAGAAAAACCTGCTTCAAGAAACATTTGCCTGGTCAAAAATCAACCCGAACGCCGACCTTTTTATCGATTTCATCGATAAAAGAGTTGACCGCACAGTTATCGGATACACGGTGAACAGTACACAAAATGAGATACAAATTCCCTTTACCGACGACGCTTCTATCGAAGATGCCATCCACTGTTTAGCCCTCACCGTTCACTGTTCACTGTTCACCGTTCACCATTCACCGTTCACCAAATTAGAACCCGTAGCCATGCGCTTAGACGTCAGTAAAGGCGTCCGCAACAACATTCTGATTAACGATACCTACAATTCCGATATCAATTCCCTATCCATCGCCTTGGATTTCCTGGAACGGCGTTCTTCAGGCAACCAACTGAAACGGATTTTAATACTTTCCGACATTCTTCAATCGGGAATGGTTCCCGCCGCATTTTACCTGAAAGTAGCGGAATTAGTCAAGAAAGGAAAAGTAGAACACGTCATCGGCATCGGTCCAAATTTGATGTCCCATTCCAATTTGTTCGACATGGAAAAGGAATTTTATCCGACTACGGAAAGCTTTTTGGATTCCGGAAGTTGGCGGACGCTGAAAGATTCCATTATACTCATTAAAGGCTCCCGGCAATCGCGCTTCGAACGGATTTCCGAACAATTGGAAGAAAAAGCCCATCAAACAGTCCTGGAAGTTGACCTCGACGCTGTGATTTACAACCTGAAATATTTCCGCTCTTTCCTGAAACCGGAAACGAAAATCATTTGCATGGTCAAAGCATTCGGTTACGGAGTAGGCTCTTACGAGTTGGCAAAAACTTTGCAGGAAAGGGGCGCCGATTATCTGGCGGTCGCTTTAGCCGATGAAGGCGCAGAATTGAGGCGCGAAGGAATCACTATGCCTATCATGGTGATGAATCCCGAAGAACATGCTTTCACAACTTTGTTTGAACATCGTTTGGAACCGGAAATTTACAACCATAACATTCTCGACGCTATTATCAGGGAAACCGAAAGGCGGGGAATCCTGCATTACCCGATTCACATCAAATTAGATACCGGCATGAATCGTTTGGGTTTTAGCGCAAACGATATTCCGTCGTTAGTCGAAAAGTTGGACAATCAGCAAGGAGTTACGGTGAAATCGGTCTTTTCCCACTTGGCGGGAAGCGATTCGCCGGCGCTGGACAATTTCACACAAAAGCAAATCAAGCGTTTCACGGAAGAAGCCTCCCTTTTGGAAAAAGAGCTTGAATATCCCGTTCTCAAACACATCCTCAATTCGGCCGGCATAGAACGTTTCCCTGATGCGCAATCGGATATGGTGCGGCTGGGAATCGGACTATACGGAATTTCTTCGGTGGATTCGAAGGTTTTGGAACCGGTTGCAACGCTCAAAACACGTATCCTGCAAATTCGGGACGTTAAGAAAAACGAAACCGTAGGTTATAGTCGCAACGGGATTCTCGAACGGGATTCCCGCATAGCTTGTCTGCCCATCGGATACGCCGACGGCTTAGACCGCCGGTTGGGAAACCGGTTCGGGCAAATACTCGTTAAAGGCAAAAAATGCCCATTCATCGGTAATATTTGCATGGACATTTGCATGGCGGATGTTACGGATACCGATGCCGAAGAAGGTGACGAAGCTATTATTTTCGGAAAGGAAATCACAATCACCGATTTGGCGAATCAATTAAATACGATTCCGTATGAAATATTGACCTCTATTTCGCCGCGGGTGAAGAGGGTTTATTTTAGGGAATAAGGGGTGATTTCTAAAATTTATATCTCGTTATCATATATTGTTTGAATCTGTTCTTTAAGCGCTATCAGATCATTAGCGGCTGTATTCCAAGCAATTGAATCTTCAATTTGGTAATATCCATGTACCAATACATGTCGCATTTTAACTATTTTTTCCCATTTTATTTCAGGGTGTTTTTCCTTAAATTTATTGGACAGTTTGTAACTGGCCTCACCAATAATTTCCAAGTTTTTCACAACAGCAAACTTGCTTTTCTTATCGGCAACGTAATCGTCGAAAGTCATACCTTCGATAAATTCAAACACATTATCAATTGACTCAAGAATATGCCCCAACCGACTTTTATCTCGTATCGTTTCTCTCATAAACCAAAATCTTATCGTGTTCGATTGAATCTTTTGCAAATTTCATTATGCCGCCTTCCGTCACCAAATCTATTTTTCTGTGAAATAAATTTTCAAGGTCATTCATTATCCCTGCGTAATCAAACAGTGAAATATGTGCATCTTTGTCAAAGCGCACCATAATATCAATATCGCTTTTACGCGTTTCCTCGCCACGCGCATACGAACCGAATACCCATGCCTTTTCGACAGGATAGGCAGGAAAAAAATTCCGTAGTTTTTCGGCAAATAACTGTTGCATTTCAGTAAAAATTTAGAGGACAATATCCAATTGCAAAAATACTACTTAATTTTATAACTCACAAACCCAATAATAAGAAACTTTTTGTAACTTTGCATTGCTAAATTTTAAAACCACCAACAATAATCATAAAAATATGCTTCAACAACATCTACGACAACATCAATGGAACGCTTTTCGACGAAACCCGATGT
>JAISXN010000064.1 GCA_031270525.1 Candidatus Symbiothrix sp.
AAAAAAAATAATATTTCGCCTATTTCAAGAATTATTTATATATTTGTCCTCAATTTACTATCATTTATACACCTATAATAAATTTTGCATAATGAATACTATTATTGATTTATTTGAGAGAAGCGTAGAGAAATTCGGAGATAATACTTTTTTGTGGGAAAAGAAAACATCTAATTTTGAACCGATTACTTACAATCAAACAAAAGAACAAGTCTATCGTTTGGCAGCCGGATTGATGCAGATGCGGATAAGACAAGGAGATAAAATCGCTTTGTTGTCCGAAGGCCGGAATGATTGGATTATCAGTGAATTAGGAATTCTTTATGCGGGTGCGGTCAATGTTCCTTTGTCGATCAAACTGGAGGAGAGCAATGATTTGATTTTCAGACTGAAACACTCGGAAACCAAGTATATTATCGTATCGGGCAAACAATTGAAAAAAATCAAAACGATTATTTCTTCTCTTCCTTTGATCCGGAAAATCATTATTCTTGATCCACAGGAGAAATATGCATATAATGAAGTTTTCTTCGGCGATGTTCTTGCCGCAGGAGATAAATTTTTGGAAACCAATAAAGAAGATTTGATTGAGCGATGCCGCTCGGTTCAAGACAATGATATGGCGAATATCAGTTATACTTCCGGAACAACGGCCGATCCCAAAGGCATCATGCTTTCGCATCGCAATTATACGGCCAATGTCGAACAAGCGATGTCGCTTATCACGATTACTCCCGAAGATAGTAATTTGATTATCATTCCCTTAGACCACTGTTTCGGCCATGTGGCAGGCTTTTATTCTTTCATGGCTTTCGGCGCCAATGTAGCCACCATTCAGACAGGCAAAACGCCTATTGAATCACTTAAAAATATTCCGTTGAATATCAATGAGTTCAAACCAACGGTTATTATGAGTGTACCGGCTTTGGCGAAAAGTTTCCGCAAGAACATTGAAAATAGTGTCCGCAAAAAGGGGAAAACGATGGAAAAATTGTTCAATCACGCACTGAAAACAGCATACGCCTATAACAAAGAAGGTTACAATAAAGGCGGTGCAAGCCAGTTGTTGAATAAATGCTTGTTAGGGATTTACGACAAACTGATTTTTTCCAAAGTCCGGTTGGCTATGGGCGGAAAATTGAAGTTTTTCATCGGAGGCGGCGCGCTTTTGGACATCGAATTGCAACGCTTTTTTTATGCCATCGGTATTCCGATGTTTCAGGGCTACGGACTTTCGGAAGCGACTCCCGTCATTTCTTCCAATTCGCTGAAAAAACACAAATTAGGTTCATCGGGCGTTTTGGTTTCGAATCTTGAACTCAAAATCCTTGATTCGGAAGGAAATGAACTTCCTACCGGTGTGAAAGGCGAAATTGTAATAAAAGGTGAAAATGTGATGTTGGGCTATTGGAAAAATCCGGAAGCGACTCAAAAAACAATCATCGACGGTTGGTTGTACACCGGTGATATGGGCTATATGGACAAAGACGGATTTCTTTATGTATCAGGCCGTTTCAAAAGCCTTTTAATCAGTAGCGATGGAGAAAAATACAGTCCCGAAGGCATTGAAGAAGGGATTTGCGACAAAAGCAAATTTATCGAACAAATGATGCTTTACAATAATCAAGAGCCTTATACGGTGGCTTTTATCGTTCCCGATAAAGAACAATTGAAGCGATATGTCAAGGAAACCAAACCTGATGCGGATTGGGATTCTCACGAGGCTAAAGAATTGGCTTTGTACAAAATACAAGATATTATCAATCAATACAAAACCGGAGGAATTTATGCGGGAGAATATCCCGACCGTTGGTTGCCGACGGCAATTGCCGTTCTCCCCGAAGCGTTCACCGAACAAAATCAGTTGCTGAATTCTTCTTTGAAAATGGTTCGTTCGAAAATTGAAGCGCATTACAAAGATCGCTTGGAATACTTATACAAACCGGAAGGGAAAAATATTGTAAATCCTTTGAATTTGGAATCTTTATGATAATTAACATAAATAAACGAATCTTGGATAAGTTTTGAGTTATTTTAGCGAAAATAAGTAGTTTGAATCCAAAAAATACCTATATCTTTGTGTCGTTATTTAATTATTTAATTACAGTCCGTTTATGAAAAAGATTTGTATTGCTTTATTTATGGTAGCAGCGTTGACGGTATCGTTATCGAGCTACGCTCAAGACAGTAAAAAGGAAGGTAAATGCTGCAAGGCAAAAACCGAACAGGCAGAAAAGGAATCGGGAGAAGCAAAAGCCGGTTGCACAAAGAAGAAAGATCAGGCTTGTTCCGAAAGTGGCGACAAAAAAGAAAAAGCTTGTTGTGCTGAAAAGAATAAAAAAGCAAAATCTGCCGCCAATAAAGAAACTGCCGCTACGGAAACAAAATCCTGCGGAAAAAAGAAATAATCCGGATTTTTTTAGCGATTACACAATTCTTTGAATTCACAGTAAACGCAATTATTCTCGAAAGTGGTCTGTCTGAAAGGGATATCCCGATTAAACAGATCACTTATTTTTTGGATATACAGTTCCTCAAATTCTTTATTTAAATTCCTGAAATCTTCAATCGGCTCTTTTTCGTATTCAATAACCGGGGAGAAATTTTCCCTGCCTGCGTCCTGCATATACAGCAAAGCCGGAACGATGGGAAGTTCGAACGTTTTTTTCCGGATTAAAACCGAAGCGTAAACGAAAGTCTGGAAAATATGGGAAGCCCGTTTGTCTTTTTCCGTGACCAAATCTTCCAGGGTTTTATACGTTTTGCCCGAACTGCCTGTTTTGTAGTCTATAATCAGGAGTTTTCCGTTTTGTTCTTCCAGACGGTCGATGATTCCGCCGATTTTAAGTTTGACGGACTTTTCCGATAATTCGATGAAATCGTAGTTTTTCCATTCCAGGCCGTGAATGGTAAAAGGCGCTCTCCGCCGGTCAAATTCAATCAAACGCTCCAGCATTTTGCAAATCACACGGAAATTAATCAGTTGTTCGCCGTTATACTGCGATTCATCAACCGGTTTTCCTTTGAAATAGACTTCTTCGAAAGCTTTTGATACGAATTTTCGAATCTTGTAATCCAAACCGGGCTGCAAATAAACCTCCAAACGTTCTTTTTTCACTACAAAAGAGCTTGTCTCAAAAGATTTTGTTCCGGCTATACCCAATATCTCCCTGTATAAAAATTCGGCGGCGCGGTGAAATATTGTTCCGAAAATCGAAGAATCCAGTTCGTCGGATAACTCATCGGGCGTTTCGTAAGCTTTTATTTTTTGCAAATAAAAACGAAGCGAACAATCAATAAAAGTATTCAGGTTGGACGGCGTCAAAGGTTTGGCTTCGGGATTGGTGTTGAAATCGTATTTTTCTTTGATTAAGCGGATTACCTCATCGGTTTTCGGCACGGTAACCGCTTGAACTTCCATTGGTTTCACAGCCGGTTGCAAGGTATACCGCCGGACGTTCAGGCGAGGATCAACAAGCATTTGCAGCAGGAAACGGCTCATTTCGGCTTTGCCGGTCTGCGTTTTATCCGTATTGTATACCAAAGTAATCTTTTCGGTACGCTGCAGCAAACGGTAAAAATAATAAGCGTAAATCGAATCTTGATGTTCGATGGTGCTTAATCCCAAATGCGAGCGGAGGAATTGGGGAATAAAAGTGTTTTCATTACTGCTTCCCGGCATAAGTCCTTCATTGACACTCAATATCAGCAAATTTTTGAAATCAAGTGTACGGGTTTCCAGAACACCCATGATTTGCAATCCTTTCAAAGGTTCGCCGTGAAAAGGAACTTGCGTGACCGACAACAACCTCCGCAGCAAACGCAGGAAAGTCGGTTTCTCCAAAGTCCATTCGCCCGACGACAACAAGCCGTACAAACGGTTCAAGACCTGATAAGCCCTGAAAACGGATTCCTGATACAGACCGTCGTAAATGTCCTGAAAAGAGGCTTCGGATTTGTAAGCTTTGCCTAAACTTTCGACAATATTTAAAAGGTATTTGCCTAAATCGGTTGCGTTATGTGTATGCGTAAAAATCAATTCGTTGTTAAGTATCTTGTTATCAGGAAAAAATATATTATTCCGGCTAATGTTTTTTTCTGTTTCTTTCGCTTCCGGGAAAATGATCCGGGTATAAGGGTGGCGAAGCGTTTGCAAAACATATTTATAATGAAAAGCGTTCGGATTTACAATTCCCTTGGTCTGTAATTCGGCCAGAATTTGCAGGAAATCTGCAATGGGCGTTTGCGTAATCGGGAAACCCATGGTAATATTCACATTCTCAACCTTTTCGGGGGAAATGGCGTGCATGACGATCGGCAAAATATCTTCGTTGCAAAGGACAATGGCTGAATCGGGCTTCGCATAATCCGGCGAATGTTTCAGCGAATCAATCCAGGAAGGGATAACGCCCGATTGTCCGCTCTCGGAAGAAGATGCCAGAAAAGTAATTTCTTTTTCTTTGTTCAGAAAGGAGTTAAATTCCGGGCAGATTGCTTCGGTTGACGCTGTCCCAAAAGCCGTGTCATTTCCGCGAAAGCGGGAATCTCCGAACTTGCGGATATTCTCTGCAATGTACCGGCCGGCTTCGTGATTCAAGTAGTAAACGTCATAATCCCAATAAAATAAAGCCTTGTTTTTCAATCGTTTGAATAAACTTTCTTCGCATTTGTTCAAAACGTTGAATCCGACAAAAGCATACTTTTCCCCGGAAAATTCAAGCGTTTCATTTTCAATTACCTCCCGCATTAACATGCCTTGGTAGGCCATTCCCCG
>JAISXN010000082.1 GCA_031270525.1 Candidatus Symbiothrix sp.
TAAAGCGCTGATGGCTTTCCAATCGGCTTCCCGTATGGATTTCGATTTGCATGCCAAAGAAGCGGCCATGTATAATTATGCCATGTTGCTGCATCAAAATTCGGTTTCCGCATTCGGAGAATCGGTCACGGTATTGGAAAATTTCCTCAATACTTATCCGAAATCCATTTATTCAGACAATGTAAATAACGCATTAATAGACGTTTACCTGACAACCAAAAATTACGAAACGGCTCTGGCTTCTATTGCCAAAATCAAAAATCCCGGAACTAAAATCCGCGAAGCCGCCCAGAAAATCTATTATTATTTGGGAACCGTGCATTTTACCAATAGAAATTACCGCGAAGCCATTCAATATTTCACCCAAGCAATAACCGCCGGAAATTATGCGGTGAATGAAAAAAACGAATCCATTTATTGGCGTGCCGAATCTTATTATAATACAAATAATTACACGCAAGCCGCAAATGACTTCCAAGCCTATCTGAACACCGGAAGCAATGCCGGAAACCTTTCGGGATTAGCCGTTTACGGCTTAGCATATTGCGCTTTCAACCGGCAACAGTATAATTCGGCTGAAATCAATTTCCGCAAGTATATAAACACGGAGAAAAATAAACCGGCTGCATTGGCGGACGCATACGCACGTTTGGGCGATTGTTATTTCTACGACAGGCGTTTGAGCGAAGCCGAAAACGCTTACAACCAATCGGTTCACATTATGCCTTCAACCGGTGACTACGCCTTGTTTCAGAAAGGTTACGTTTTGGGATTGCAAAAAGATTACGCAGGAAAAATCAACCTGATGGACGAATTAGCCGGCGATTATCCCGAATCGCCTTACGTTCCCAATGCGCTTTACGAAAAAGGCCGGACTTATATGTTAATGGAAAATGAAAGTGCAGCTATAAATACCTATCAAAACCTGTGGAATCGCTTCCCCGAAAACGGCAATGCCCGCAAAGCCGGACTGCAAATCGGTCTGCTATATTTCAAAGCCAATCAGCCGGAAAATGCCGCCCAAGCTTACAAAAAAGTAATCGAAAAATATCCCGGCAGCGAAGAAGCGGTAACGGCCGTTCAGGATTTGAAATCGGTTTATCTCGATATGAACGATATAAGCGGATATGCACAATATATCGGGTCATTAGGCGGCGCCGTCAAGTTCGACGTGTCGGAACAGGATTCGCTGACTTACATTGCAGCCGAACGTTTTTTTATGCGAAACAACGTGAAACAAGCGCAAACCGGAATGATTAATTACCTGCAATCTTTTCCCAACGGCGCATTCGGCACAAACGCCCATTATTACCTCGCTCAAACATATTACATGGAAAAAGATTATCCGGCTGCAAAACGCGGATTTCAAAAAGTTTTGGACGCAGGAAACAACCGGTTTACCGAAGAATCTCTTGCCCGGCTGGCCGAACTGTTGTATAATGAAGGCGACTACAACGGCGCTTTGTCATATTACGAACGCCTGCAAAATACGGCCGGAAACAAATCCAGCCGCGAAGAAGGCGCTTTAGGAGCAATGCGTTCGGCTGCCCGCCTGCACAAACCAAACCAAGCGGCCGCTTCCGCCAATCTTTTGTTGAAAGCTGAAATTTCCGATCCGAGAATCAAGGAAGAAGCCAAATACTATCGGGCAAAAGCCTTTTTGGAATTAAACGAAAAAACGCTCGCCGAAAAAGATTTGCTGGATTTATCAAAAGACACGCGGACAATATTCGGCGCCGAAGCCAAATATTTATTGGCGCAAAATTATTTCGATAACAAGCAAACCGGCCGCGCCAAAGACGTCATTTCGAATTATATCAAGCAGGGAACGCCACATGCTTACTGGTTGGCGCGGAGTTTTATCCTGATGTCGGATATTTGCCTTTCGGAAGGCGATAAATTGCAGGCTCGCCAATATCTGGAAAGCTTGCAAAACAATTATAAACAGCAGGGAGACGATATTACAAGTATGATTAATGAACGTTTAGAAAAATTATAAGAAATATTCTCTGTCATTCCCGCACAGCGGAGATCACAAATAAAATTAGCGAATCAGTGGCAATAAAATAAAAAAATAAACGTATGAAACACCTACCAATTCTCAATTCTCAATTCTCAATTCTCAATTATATATTGTTGTCGGTTTGCCTTTGCGCTATGCCTTTGCAAGCCCAAAAGACCACCGCAAAAGATTCTTTACTGAATCGTGAAATGACTTTGGAAAAAGAATACAGTCCCACCATCGAACCGGCGGCTAAAATCAATCAGTTGCCGGAATTGCGCGAACCTCAAGCGCCGAAATCCAAAGTGGAGTTCTCAAACTATTCAACGGCTTACGAGGCTCAACCCGGACTTAATTCCTTAATTCCCAAGTCAATGCTTACGGATTTGAACACCTCGAAATACGCCGGATACGCAAGCATCCGGTTAAGTACCGTTTTAAACTTCGACGGCGACGCTGCTTATCAGATTTTGAATACCAATCGTGATTTTCTGGACGTTTATTTTTCTCACCGTTCGAGTAATTCCCAAAATCCAAGTCTTCAAATTCCTTCCGAATCGCAGAAATTTTTCATGAACGACAATTGGGGCGGTTTCAATTTCAGTCACGATTTCGACAAAGCAAAGCTGTCCGCCGGTTTGAAATACACTTATTCCGCATTTAATCATTCGGGGTTGACGGTCGCCAATATGAATGAAATTCTGTTATCATCCTTGTCGGGAATAAAACCTATATACGAAATCCGGAATTATCCCAATCAGGTAAATAATATGTTGGAAGCTCATGCCGGAATTTTTTCGGATACACCAAACAAATTGAGTTACAAAGTCAATTTGAAATATACCTATTTCAAGCAAAAATATTTAGCTCAAACAACTCCGGGTGTGAGGGAAAATCGCATAATGATCGACTGGAATTTGCACGATAACTATAATTCAACTTCCGGATTCGGATTGAACGGCTTTTACAAAACCTACAAATACAACTCCGAAGAGTTCCGGACTTACGCCGACAACGATGATATCATGCTCTTTTCGGTTCTTTCGCTGAATCCTTATTATTACGTGGAAGGCGACAACCTGAACCTCACGCTCGGATTGAGAGCCGATTTTGAATTGGGAGGCAGGAAAAAAAACGTGGTTTCGCCTGATATTCGTTTCAACTACAATCCGTCGGACGTATTTACATTTTATGCATTGGCGCTTGGCGGAAGGAACGACAACAGCAACTACGACCTGTTTTACGAAAACCGCTATGTATATCCTTTCGAAAGGATATTGGATTCGAGAACGTACGTGGATGGAACGGCCGGATTGAGGTATTTACCGGTCTCCAATCTTAGTCTGGACGTTTTCGCCGGATACCGGTTAACCAAGGATGAGCATTTCTTCTCTCCCGCGATTCGATTCGCTCACCAACAGGATGAGGAAAATAAATTAATCGGAAGAACTTTCATGGAAGGAAATTACGGAACAGCCAATGTCGTCAAATTCGGCGCAGGGATAAATTATACCATGCAAGACCTTGTTGGCATCAACCTGAAAGGAACTTTCTATAATTGGGACGTTACAAGAATCGTTACCGATGCGCCCGGAGTTAAAAGAGAATACGCTATGGAAGCGTACCACAAACCACGGTTTGAAGCCGAAACAGACGTATATTTTCAAACGCCGGATATTCCGTTGCGTATGGATTTGACTTTCAAAGGTCTATTCGGAAGAAAAGTGAGTGAGCCGTTTTCGGAAGAACCTTATTTTAACCTGAAAGACGTGTATGATTTATCCGTAAAGACAAGTTATGCCATCACCCCGTTTTTTTCCGTATATCTTTCAACAAATAACTTATTATTTCAAAAATATGACATTTGGTACGGTTATCCGACACAAAAATTCAACATTATGGGAGGAATAAGTGTAATGTTCTAAATTTTTTATTAAATTTGCCGCCGCAAAAAA
>JAISXN010000129.1 GCA_031270525.1 Candidatus Symbiothrix sp.
CAAAGCGCCGGTATCGGCCCGAAAGGATTGCCCTTGTAGTCCATGTCCAAACCGGCAACAATGACCCGGATGCCTTGATTGGCTAACTGGTTGCATACGTAAGGAAGTCCGTCGTCGAAAAACTGTGCTTCGTCAATGCCGACGACGTCAATATCGCTTGAAAGCAGCAGAATATTTCCCGAGTTTTCGACGGGGGTGCCGGGAATGGCGTTTTGGTCGTGCGATACGATTTCTTCTCCGGAATACCGGGTTTCCATAGCCGGTTTGAAGATTTCCACTTTTTGTTTGGCAAATACAGCGCGTCGCAATCTGCGGATCAATTCTTCCGTTTTACCGGAAAACATAGACCCGCAGATTACTTCGACCGAACCTGTACGACCGGAATTAAGCGATTGTTTTTCAGTGAAATCGGTCACTTTTTCGCTTTTAATGCTTCCATGATTTTAGCTTCGATTTCTTCCGCTAATTCAGGGTTGTCGCGCAAACAGTCTTTGGCTGCTTCGCGGCCTTGTCCAAGTTTGGTGTCGCTATAGCTGTACCAACTTCCGCTTTTCTTAACGATACCCAGCTCAGCGCCCAAATCAACCAATTCGCCGGTTTTGGAAATACCTGCGCCGAACATAATGTCAAATTCGGCTTTGCGGAAAGGCGGAGCTACTTTGTTTTTTACTACTTTTACACGCGTCTGGTTTCCGACAACTTCTTCTCCGTCTTTAATTTGCGAAATACGACGAATATCTAAACGGACAGAAGAATAGAATTTCAAAGCGTTACCGCCGGTTGTCGTTTCCGGATTCCCGAACATTACGCCGATTTTGTCACGCAACTGGTTGATGAAAACGCAAGTCGTATTGGTCTTATTGATAGCAGCCGTGAGCTTGCGCAAGGCCTGCGACATCAGGCGGGCCTGCAATCCCATTTTGGAATCGCCCATTTCGCCTTCCAGTTCCGCTTTGGGAGTCAGGGCGGCCACGGAGTCAATCACGATAATGTCGATGGCTGAAGAACGGATCAATTGCTCGGCGATTTCCAGGGCTTGTTCTCCCGAATCGGGTTGGGAAATCCAGAGGTTTTCTATATCGACGCCTAATTTTTCGGCATAAAAGCGATCGAAAGCGTGTTCCGCGTCGATAAAAGCGGCGATACCGCCTGCTTTTTGGGCTTCGGCAATGGCGTGAATAGCTAAGGTTGTCTTTCCCGAAGATTCGGGACCGTATATTTCAATAACTCGCCCTCTCGGATAACCTCCTACGCCTAAAGCGGCATTCAAAGCTACCGAGCCGGTAGGGATAACGGCTATTTCTTCAATGGCATTGTCGCCCATTTTCATGATAGAGCCTTTGCCGTAATTTTTCTCAATTTTGTCCATTGCCGCATGTAACGCTTTCAATTTTTCTGCGTTGCTGTTTTCTGCGGGTTTTGCTTTTTCGTTCATAGTTGTAAATATTTATTAAAATTATTAAATGAGTCATATATGTTTTATAATCAGCGGAGATTTTTCCGAATGAATCAGACTGTCGACGACTAAATCAACTTTCAATCGGAAATATGGGACTCATTGTTTCTCGTACTGAAATTTTTCCACAAATATAGTGTTTTTTTCATTATATAATACAATTTTCTATTATATTTGTCCCATCTTTACCCTCAAATTTAATGATTATGAATACAAAGAAATTACTGTTACTATTCGTTATTTTACTCGGGTTAACCGTCTTAACGATGTTTTCATTATATTCCTTCAAACGCGTGTCCGCAAGAGATTTACCGGAAATCATGAAAGACAAAACTTTGAATGTTGTTACGGAATTGGATTCGGAAGATTCCATAGCCGGCTTTCAATACGAACTTTGCAAATACATCGGAAAACGTTCGGATTTAACGGTTCAAATAATTTCGGAAAATAACTTCGATTTGTGCATCAAAGGTTTACAAAACAACACTTATGATATTATCGCCCGAAATATTCCTATTACCAACGAAAATAAACAATACCTTGCTTTTACGGTTCCGGTAACTGTCGGCAACCAGGTACTTGTCCAACGGAAATCCGATGAACCGGATTCTACACAAATTTTCATTCACAACCAGATTGATTTAGCGGATAAAACCATCTATGTAATAAAAAATTCGGCGGCTACTTTAAGGCTGAGAAATCTGTCGGAGGAAATTGCAGAATCTATTCATATCAGGGAAATTTCGGATAATTCTTCGGAACACCTTATTTATATGGTTTGCGACAGAGAGATTGATTATGCCGTAGTCGATAAAACGCTGGCACAGAAAATCGCATCGCAATTACCTGAAATAGATTACGGCATGGATATTGGTTTCAACCAGTTACAAGCGTGGGCGGTGAGACCCTCATCGCCCGTCTTGCTGGATAGTTTGAATGTTTGGATTACGGATTTCGTAAACGCAAAATAATCATTCTATTTTCTTAATATATATTTTTTCCGCGTATTCGCCGGCTGCGGTTTTTATCCCGACAACATAAACTCCGCTTGTTAAATCTCCCACAAAGAGAGTTGTTTCGCCTGCCCCCGCCTGTTTGCAGATACGGCCGGACAGGTCATAAACGGTCAGGTTTTCCACCGGTGTTTCCGACTGGATAAACAAAATATCTTTAACCGGATTCGGATAGATTTCCGGAAGGGGTTGCGTTTTCGGGAAGGGAACTATTCCTACGTTGATTGCACTTTCCGATTCTGCCGAGAGGCCTGTTGCAAGCGAATAAGCGCGTATTGTATAAGATTCGCAGGAAACATCTGTTACAAAACTTTGTCCGAAAACCAGATCGTCGTTTAGCTTTACGCCACAGGCATAGATATTGTATCCTACAATATCCG
>JAISXN010000130.1 GCA_031270525.1 Candidatus Symbiothrix sp.
ATGAAAATTCAATTAACGGTAGTCGGTAAAACCTTTCAGGATTTCGTTCGGAAAGGCCTTGACGAATATAGCGCTCGTCTGAAGCATTATCTCCCTTTTGAAATGGAGATAATTCCCGATATTAAAAATACCAAAAACTTTTCTTTCGACCAGATAAAAGAAAAAGAAGGCGAATTGATTCTCAAATCGTTTCAAGCCGGCGATTTCGTCGTCCTGTTGGACGAACGCGGCCTGACTTTTACTTCCACCGGATTCTCCAAATATATTGAAAAGAAAATGCAGTCGGTTTCGAAGCGTTTGGTTTTTGTCGTCGGAGGGCCTTATGGTTTTTCCCAAAAGGTTTACGAAGTTGCATCCGAGAAAATTGCGTTGTCGGAAATGACTTTTTCCCACCAATTGGTGCGGCTTGTTTTTGTCGAACAATTGTATCGTGCGATGACGATAATCGGGAATGAGCCATATCATCATGAATAGACGGATTTGCAGTAAAATTATTCGAAAAAAAATTTCATTTGTTTGTTTTTGCCATTCCAATTTTAATCATTAATTTTACGCCTTCAATAAATATCTCTCATTATGAATAAATGCATCTTTTTATTTTTGATTGCCGTTTCCGGCTTTTTCACAGTTTCGGCTCAGCAAGAAGCCCGATTATTGCGCTTTCCGGCGATTCACGGAAACAAATTGGTATTTACATACTCCGGTGATTTATACACCGTATCTTCGGAAGGAGGTTTGGCGCGGAAATTAACCAATAGCGATGGTTACGAAATGTTTGCCCGTTTTTCGCCAGACGGAAGCCGTCTCGCTTTCACAGCCCAATACGACGGCAACACCGAAATTTACAGTATTCCTGCCGAGGGTGGCGAACCGGTCAGGCTGACTTATACGGCAACCTTGGGACGCGACGATATTTCCGACCGCATGGGTCCCAATAACATCACTTTAACCTGGAAAGACAATGAAAAAATTGTTTTCCGCTCACGGATGCATTCGTTCAACGATTTCAAAGGAAAATTGTATCTGGCTTCCGTTCATGGCGGTTTGCCGGAAGAGCTTCCTTTGCCTGCGGGAGGATTTTGTTCTTATTCGCCCGACAAATCCCAATTGGCCTACAATCGTGTATTCCGCGAATTTCGCACCTGGAAATATTATCGGGGCGGAATGGCAGATGATGTCTGGATTTACGATTTCGTAAGCCAAAAGATAGAAAACATCACCAACAATCCCCATCAGGATATTTGCCCGATGTGGACAGGAAAAGAAATTTATTTTATTTCCGACCGCGACCGGATTATGAACTTGTTCTGTTACAATACCGAAACCAAAAACACACAAAAAGTTACCGATTTCAAGGAATATGATATTAAATTTCCGAGCCTGGGCGACAAATCTATTGTTTTTGAGAACGGCGGATTTATTTACAATTTTGATATTGCAAGCAAAATAGCAAAGAAAATTACCATTTACCTGAAAGAAGATTTCATCGGAGGACGAACAAGATTGATAGACGCATCCCGCAGAATCAACGGCGCGGATGTTTCGCCCGACGGTAATCGCATTGTGCTGAACGCTCGCGGCGATGTTTATACTGTCCCTGTAAAATCGGGAATTACCCGCAACTTGACCGAAACTTCGGGTATTCACGAGCGCAATGCGCAATGGTCGCCCGACGGAAAATGGATTGCCTATATTTCCGACGCTACCGGTGAGGATGAAATCTACATTCAATCTCAGGATGGTTTGCAAAAACCGGTTCAAATTACGACGAACAGCGATACGTATAAATATGGCTTCGACTGGTCGCCGGACAGTAAGAAAATTCTCTGGAGCGACAAAATGCAACGTTTACGCTATGCGGACATTGACTCCAAAAAAGTAACCGATGTCGAACAAACGCGCGACGGAGAAATCCGGAGTTCCGTATGGTCGCCTGACAGCCGTTGGATTGCTTACACTTTGCCGCGTTTCAACACGACAAACGTAGTGCTTATTTACAATTTGGAAAATAAAGAAAAACAAGTCGTAACCGACGAATGGTTCGACTCTTACAATCCTTCTTTCAGCAAGGACGGAAAATATTTACTGTTTACTTCTTCCCGCAATTTCAATCCGACTTATGGAAACACCGAATGGAATTCCGTTTACAACAACATGGATAAATTGTATTTCGTTACTTTGAAAAAATCAACGCCTTCTCCGTATGCTTATGAAAATAATGAAGTTAGCATCAAAAGTGACACTACGAAAAAAGCAGATGATAAAAAAGAAACCGACAAGAAAAAGGATTCGAATATAGAAATTGATTTCGACGGAATCAAAAGCAGGTCTTTGGAAATCGGCGTTCCGGCAGGCTGGTATGGAGGCGTTTTTTGTTCCAACGGCAATGTTTATTACAACCGGAGCGGGAACTTGTATTTGTATGATTTAAAAAAGAAAAAAGAAACCGAAATCGGCGCTTTTCAAATGATTACGGTCACGCCCGACGCTAAGAAAATGCTTGTGCGTTTCAGGGGAAATTTTGCGGTTATGGATTTGCCTCGTGGAAAAGCGAATGTTGACGAAACAATTAGCCTTTCGGACGTAAAAGCTGTTGTGGACCTTCATGCCGAATGGAATCAGATTTACAACGAATGTTGGCGTCAAATGCGGGACTTTTTCTACGATCCCAATATGCACGGTGTGAACTGGAAGAAAATCCGTGAAAAATACGAACCTTTGGTAAAACAGGTCAATAACCGGAACGATTTGAATTATATTATCGGAGAAATGATTGGCGAACTGAATTGCGGTCATGCCTACATTTCGGGAGGCGACAAACAGGAACCGCAACGGATTCCTACCGGTCTGCTGGGCGCCCGGTTGAGTCGCGACGCATCGGGATTTTTTCGGATTGATAAGATTCTGGACGGACGAAACTGGTCGCCGGAACTTCGTTCTCCGTTAACGGAAATAGGCGTTGACGCTAATGCCGGTGATTTTATCACTCACGTCAATGGAAAATCCACGAAGGATATGAATGATATTTACGCCGCTCTTTACGACAAGGCGGGAAAACAAGTCGAATTAACGCTGAATAAAAACGCAACGGTTGCCGGCGGACGGAAAGTAATCGTTAAACCGGTTGCCGGCGAATCGGCTTTGTATTATTTCGATTGGGTACAGGGAAATATCGAAAAAGTGAATAAAGCTACCGGCGGTAAAGTCGGTTACATTCACATTCCCGACATGAGCGCCGAAGGTTTGAATGAATTTGTGAAATATTATTATCCGCAACTGAACAAAAAAGCGTTGATTATCGACGACCGTGGCAATGGCGGCGGAAATGTTTCCACAATGATTAT
>JAISXN010000181.1 GCA_031270525.1 Candidatus Symbiothrix sp.
GGGAGCTGACCGTATAGGACTTACCCGGGCACAAAAGTACTGCTTTTTTTTGAATTTCAAAAGCTCTTGCCTCATAATTCCAACTAAACTTCTGATTCTAAACCGAATATTTTAATTCCACAGCTTTCCATTGACCGTTTTCTTTTTCCGAAACCAATTCCAGACCGTATTTTTTCCCGGTTTCAATAATTACAGTTGCATCTTCCTTAAAAAATCCGCTCATAAAAAGCGAAGAACCCGGGTGCATACATTTCGCATAAACCGGAATGTCTGTCAATAAAATATTGCGGTTGATGTTTGCAAAGATAAAATCGTACGTTTCTTTCCCAAGCAGATTTGCATCGCCCAATTCTACCTGAATATCAGGCGTTTTATTCAACCGGACATTCTCCAGAGCGTTTTGGTAAGCCCATTCGTCGTTGTCGATTGCTTTGACCGGTTGAGCGCCTTTCATCGCTGCAAGAATGGCTAAAACGGCTGTGCCGCAACCCATATCAAGCGCCGATTTTCCTTTTGGTTCCGTTTCCAAAAGGTAAGAAACCATCATGGAAGTCGTGGCGTGATGTCCCGTACCAAAAGCCATCTTGGGATCAATCACTATATCGTATTTCAAAAATGGAAGGTCTTTATGGAAAGAGCTATGTATAACAACTTGATTATCAATGATGATGGGTTGGAAAAAATGTTTTTCCCATTCCTCGTTCCAATCCTTGCTTTTCACGTAAACTACTTGATACCGAACCGATAAGTCCGGTAAGGGAAGGTCGGTCAATACCGCGCATAAATTTTCCTCCGAATACAGGTTTTCGGGAATGTAAGCCGTCAAACCCTGTCCGGATTCGACAAAACTTTCAAAACCGATATCGGCAAGCAATGCCGCAAGTACGTCCCGATGCACTTCCGTATTGGCGCTTAACGTTAATTGAATTTCGTAATAGTCCATAAACCGGTTGTTTTGCTATTGCAAAGATAACGTTTATTTATTACATAAACCGAATTTCATTTGAACTTGTTGTTACGGTCATTCCCGCGCAGGCGGAATGACAGCGAGTTCATTAGAACTGCTTTAAATTTTCCGCCGGTAAAATTGCATGAAAAAATTTTAATGACTATATTTGTCGCACTAATCGATTAATTCATCTAAATTTAATAACAAAATGGCAACTAAAAAAAAAGTAACCCGCGTTGGGGGAGACGAATCAATCCCCACACAACAGAGAACAGAAAAAACCTTCGTCCCGACACCTGAAAATAAAGGCAAAGCATTGCAATCGCGTTCGATTGCCGGTATTTTATGGCTTTTGGGAATTAGTGCCGAGATTGGCGCTATCTTAGTATTATTGAAAAGCGCCAAACCCATTGAAACAAATACGTGGATATGGCTGATAGCATTGATTGTAGTTGATTTGGTTCTGGTAATCATCGGTTCGCAAATCTGGAAAAAAGCAAACCGCTTAGACCCTGCCTCCGAGAAAGAACCGGTGAAATTTTTCATTCAGAATCAGTTGGGTGTGATTATTTCGGTAATTGCCTTCCTGCCGCTGGTGATTTTGATTTTTACCAATAAGGATTTGGACGGAAAACAAAAGGGCGTCATTGGCGGAATTGCCGCTATTGCCTTGATAATTGCCGGGGTAACGAGTGCGGATTTTAATCCTCCTTCGGTTGAACAATATACCCAACAAACCAATCGCGTAGAAGAATTGACCGGCGTAAATAATGTGTATTGGACAAAATCCGGTACGAAATATCATTTGTATAACGATTGTTCGCACATCAATACCAACAGGACTGATGAAATTTTTGAAGGTACAGTAGCGCAAGCCCGTGAACTGAAAAATATTACCGAACTGTGCAAGACTTGTGAAAATCGGGCGGAAAAAACTAACGGGTCGAATGTAACTCCCGCGACAACTCCCGAATCATTACCGGTTGAGGAATAGCCAATCAGTTGTTTACTTTAGCTTCGACCCACTTCCGTGCGTTCACAAACGCCTCTATCCAGGGCGTAATTTCATCGTTTTTGCGCCCTGCCGGATAGGAAGCACATTGCCAGGGAAATATCGCCCTTTCGGGATGCGGCATCATCGCCAGGTGCCGGCCATCTTTGGAACAGATTCCCGCTACGGCATAGTCCGAACCGTTCGGATTGCCGGGATAGGTATCGTATACATATTTGGCGACGACAGGGTATTTCTTTTCATCCAAGGGCAAAGAAAATTTACCTTCTCCGTGCGCTACCCAAACGCCTAATTTGCTGCCGGAAAGGGAACCAAGCATTACGGATTTATTTTTAGGTATCGTTAGCGAAATAAATTCCGATTCAAATTTATGGGAATCGTTATGCAACATCCGCGGTTGGATTTTGTGCTTGGGAACAATCAGGTTCAACGCTATCATCAATTGGCAACCGTTGCATATACCCAAACTCAGCGTGTCGGGACGTGCATAAAATTTATCTAATGTTTCCCGTGCTTTTTCATTGTACAGAAGGCTTCCCGCCCAGCCTTTGGCTGAACCCAATACATCGGAATTGGCAAATCCTCCGCAAAAAACAAGCATGTTAATATCTTCCAAAGTTTCCCGACCCGAAACCAAATCGGTTGTGTGAACGTCTTTTACGTCAAATCCCGCCAAGTAAAGCGCGTAAGCCATTTCGCGGTCGCCGTTGGTGCCTTTTTCCCGGACAATGGCCGCCTTGATTCCCGAAGGGCGACGGTCGAAACTCAAACCGTATCCGCTCAAAGTTCCGGTAAATTCTTTGTGAAATTTGATTTGTAAAGGTTGTTGCTTATAATTGATAAAACGTTCCTTGGCACATTTTTCTCCGCTTTGGAGACAATCCAGGAGATAGGATGAATAATACCAGATATCGCGCATATAATCAATGCCGAAATGGTATTCAATTTCATCTTTGGAAATCAGGATATGTCGTTCTACGGTTGGCTTCCCGATTTTGGCAAAGCCGATTCCATTGGTATTCAGTATATTCTCAACGGTTTGTTTATCTTCAACCTGAACCACTATGCCGGGATTTTCGCTGAACAGTATCTTTATCAAGTCCTTTTCTTTCAGCTTGTCCAGGTTGATCTCCAGACCGCCTTCCATGTTTCCGAAAGTCATTTCCAACAAGGTGGTAATCATTCCTCCTGCCGAAATGTCGTGACCGGCGAGAATCAGTTCTTTATCAATCAGTTCCTGAATGGTATTGAATACCAATCTGAAATATCCGGCATCCGTCACGGTAGGAACTTCGTCGCCCAAACGGTTCAGGGATTGGGCAAAAGCCGAACCTCCCAACTTGAATGTATCGAACGAAAAATCAATGTAATAAAGTACGGACCGTTGATTATTGACCAATACAGGGGAAACGATTTTCCGGATGTCCGAAACTTCCGCTCCGGCTGAAATAATGACTGTTCCCGGCGAAAAGACTTTTTCTTCGCCGTATTTTTGGGTCATAGACAGCGAATCTTTCCCTGTCGGAATATTGATTCCCAAATCGCAGGCGAAGTTGGAACAGGCTTCAACAGCTTCGTATAACCGGGCGTTTTCGCCTGGATTTTTGCCCGGCCACATCCAGTTGGCGCTCAACGAAATGCTGTCCATTTTCCCTTTCAAAGGAGCAAAAACGATATTGGTAAGCGCTTCTGCAATAGACAAAACCGAACCGGTAGCCGGATCAATCAAACCGGCTTGGGGCGCATGACCAATCGACGTTGCAATACCCTGCTTCCCGCGATAATCCAAAGCAACCGCACCTAAATCGCTCAAAGGCAATTGGATTTCACCCTGGCATTGTTGGCGGGCAATTTTTCCGGTGACTGAACGGTCAACTTTGCTGGTGAGCCAATCCTTACAAGCCACAGATTCCAATTGCAGTACATCTTCCAAATATTCATTGAGGTTTTTGAGGTCATAATGAATAGATTTGAAGTGTTCTTCGATAGTCAGGTCGTTCATTACCGTGCGCGGCGGTTTTCCGAAAAAGTCAGCCAAATGCATATCCAAAGGTTTTTGGCCGTCGGCTTGCTCGAATACCAAGCGGTTGTCACCGGTAGTTTCCCCGACCACGTACATCGGCGCGCGTTCGCGTTCGGCTATTTTGCGTACCCTGTCAATATTTTCTTTTTTGAGTAGCAAACCCATTCTTTCCTGGCTTTCGTTTCCGATAATTTCCTTGGCCGACAGGGTCGGGTCTCCGACGGGTAATTTCGACATGTCGATTTTTCCTCCGGTCGATTCCACCAATTCCGAGAGGCAATTGAGATGCCCACCGGCTCCGTGGTCGTGGATAGATACGATGGGGTTATCGTCCGATTCCGCCAGTGCGCGAATGACGTTTGAAACTCGTTTCTGCATTTCAGGATTGGCTCGTTGAACGGCATTCAGTTCAATTCCGCTGTTGTATTCTCCTGTGGCAACCGACGAAACGGCTCCACCACCCATTCCGATGCGGTAATTGTCGCCGCCCAAAACCACTACTTTTTCACCGGCTTGGGGTTCGCCTTTCAAAGCGTCCCGTTTATTGGCGAAGCCAACGCCTCCGGCAAGCATAATCACTTTATCGTAAGCGAATTTCTTGCGGTTTTCTTCGTGTTCGAAAGTCAAAAGCGAACCGCAAATCAAGGGTTGGCCGAATTTGTTTCCGAAATCGGAAGCTCCGTTTGAAGCTTTGATTAAAATCTGGGCAGGCGTTTGATACAGCCATTTTCTCGACGGCATAGCGTTTTCCCATTCGCGGTCTTCTTCGGTGCGCGGATAGGAAGTCATATAAACCGCTGTTCCTGCGATAGGCAGGGAAGCTTTTCCCCCGCCCAGGCGGTCGCGGATTTCGCCGCCGGTACCGGTTGAAGCGCCGTTGAAAGGTTCGACGGTAGTCGGGAAATTATGCGTTTCCGCTTTCAGCGAAAGAACGGTTTCTATATTTTTTACGGAAAAATAATCCGATTTATCGGCCGATTGAGGCGCAAATTGTTCGATAACAGGGCCTGCGTTGAACGCGACATTGTCTTTGTAGGCCGAAATCAGTTGATTGGGATTTACCTGAGCGGTTTTACGAATCAGATTGAAAAGTGTAGATTCTTTTTCCACTCCGTCGATGATGAAAATACCGTTGAAAATTTTGTGCCGGCAATGTTCGGAGTTGACTTGTGAAAATCCGAAAACCTCGCTATCGGTTAGTTTTCGTCCTAATTTTTCACCGACACGGTTCAAATAGTCAATTTCCTCCGGGCTTAAAGCCAAGCCTTCCTGTTGGTTGTACACAGCGATATCGTCGATAGATACAATGGCTTCCGGTTTCTTGTTAATTGTGAAAACATCTTGCCCGATTCCATTGTAAAGACGTTGAAGCATATTGTCGTATCCGGCATTTTTATCGGGAACAACCCAAAATTCTTCTATCCGGCTTATACCTTCGATTCCCATGTTTTGGGTGATTTCAACGGCGTTGGTACTCCACGGAGTAACCATTTCGCGTCGAGGTCCCACCAAAAACGAATCTATATTTTTTTTGGGTAATAACTCGGCTTCCCCGAAAAGCCA
>JAISXN010000199.1 GCA_031270525.1 Candidatus Symbiothrix sp.
TTGGGGTATTATCCGAAACAAAAAAGGGAAGTTGTACCGAATCAACGGCATGGAAGATCATATACATATTCTTATCGTGAAAAAGAAAAAGTCATCCGATACATCATCAACCAACAAGAGCATCATAAGGAAGAGAGTACGAATGAAGAATGTGAACTAATTTGTAAAGAAAATGGCATTGAGCCGGAATATCCTTCTACTTGTTAATAGATATATTCAACCCACTTCGGGGTTGAGGGGAGAGTGGTTATTTCTCTATTCCCCAATCGCTTCGCTTCATTGGGGGTTATTAATATTCAGACCTGCGGTCTGTCGCTTCTACTTAACACAGGGTTTTTCAACTGAGCCGTTACTTGCTCGAAAGAGCATAAGCACACAAACATGAGTTAATACTTTTCCGCAAACAGTGCAATAATACTCTCTGACCGGATACTTCCTTCACAACCAAATCTCCGCAGAAGCGTCGCTCGGCATCCGCCAGTCGCCCCGCGGCGAGAGATTGATCGAACCGACTTTCGGCCCATCGGGAATACAACTGCGCTTGAACTGCTGACTGAAAAACCGCCGGTAGAAAACACTCATCCATTTTGAAATCACGGTTTTATCATAAACCTTATGGAAGGCTTTTTGCGCCAGAAAGAAAATTTTAGCCGGGCGAAATCCGTAACGCAAAGTATAAAACAGGAAAAAGTCATGCAATTCGTAAGGGCCGACTACATCCTCGGTAAACTGAGTCATTTGTCCTTTGGCATCGACCGGAAGCAATTCGGGACTGACCGGAGTTTCAAGGATATCCAACAAAGTTGCCCGGGCTAAATCGTCCATCTGATTTTCCGCTACCCACCGTACCAAATGGCGAACCAAGGTTTTCGGAATACCGGTATTCACGGCGTACATCGAGATATGGTCGCCGTTGTAAGTCGCCCAGCCTAAAGCAAGTTCCGACAAATCGCCGGTTCCAACTACCAAGCCGTTCGTCTGATTGGCTATATCCATCAGGATTTGCGTGCGTTCGCGGGCTTGGATATTTTCGTAAGTTATGTCGTGGACGGACGGATCGTGTCCGATGTCCTTGAAATGCTGTTCGCAAGCGGCGACAATGCTGATTTCCCGGGAAGTGATTCCCAAAGCGCCCATCAAATGAAGTGCATTCGTGTAGGTGCGATTCGTTGTTCCGAAGCCGGGCATCGTTATTCCGTGAATCATTTTGCGCGAAAGACCTAATTTATCAATGGTTTTCACAGAAACCAGCAAAGCCAGAGTAGAATCCAGACCGCCGGATATGCCAAGTACCAAGGATTTTACATTCGTGTGAACCAGCCGTTTTGCTAATCCCGACACTTGAATTGAGAAAATTTCTTCACAACTCTCGTCGTAATTTTCGGTAGCCGGAATAAAAGGCGTCGGATTAATCGTGCGGTATAATTCCGAATAACCGGATTCGTCTTCTTTAGTGGTTAGTGAGCCTGTCGAACTACAAACAACGATTTCCCGGTAGTTATCGGGCACCGGACGACTGATGAAAGTCGTATTTTTCTTCCTTTCGGCATCCAACAGTTCAATATCTATTTCGTTGATAATCAACTGTTCATCGAATTGAAACCGTTCGGATTCCGCAAGCAACTTACCGTTTTCGTAAATATAGGCGTTTCCGGAATAAACCAAATCGGTTGATGATTCCCCGAAACCGGCCCCTGCATAAACATACGCCGCCTGGCAGCGAGCTGATTGCTGGCTAATCAAAGACTTAACGTAATGCTGTTTCCCAATCAGTTCGTCGCTCGCCGAAAGATTGAAGAGCGCCTGAGCGCCGGCCATTGCATGGTAAGAACTCGGTGGAATGACCGACCAAACGTCTTCACAGATTTCTACGGCAAATTTTACCCCATCAAAATTGAACAACAAATTGGCGCCGAAAGCGACCGTATCGCCGGCGTAGTTGATTTCGATCACCGGAATGTCCAAACGGTAAGGCTCAAACCAGCGTTTTTCGTAAAACTCCGAATAATTGGGAAGATAGACTTTAGGCACAATGCCGTAAATCTTGCCTTCGCGGCAAACGACAGCGCAATTGTAGAGTTTGGAATTGTGTTCGACCGGAACACCAACGATGAAAGTAACCGGCAAGGTTTCCGTTTCTTTTTTCAACCATTCTATGGTTTTTTCGGCCTCTTGCGTCAAAGTTTTCTGAAAAAACAAATCAGCGCAGGTATATGCCGTAACCGACAATTCGGGAAAACAGACGATTTCGACCTTGTTTTCAACAGCTTTTCGAATCAAGTCTTTGATTTTCTTGATATTGAACCGGCAGTCTGCTACTTTAACCTGCGGAATGGCTGCTGCTACACGATAAAATCCATGATTTAGCGTATTCATTTGACTGATAGTTGGTTTTTTACCGGATTCGCATACATTTCCAGTATTTTTTCCGTCAGGAAAGGAATGTCTTTTTCCGGCAAGTCGATTTTTTCTAATTGTTTTTGCAAATAAGTATCAAAGATTTCTTCATCTCCGGAAGTATATTTTCCCTTGAAAAAACCTTTTCCCCACAGACGATCGTAAGCGATGTAATTCACCGGATAAAATTGGTAATTCAGAAAAATTTCATTATCAATTAATTGAGAGATTTGAGGCGCTAATTTATTTCTGTTCAAATTCTTATCCAACCTTTCCAATTGGGAATTAATCGGTTTTCCTATCCTGAAACAGATGTTTCCCTTAAATCCGAATAAACCGGTTTGCATGTTTATCAAATCATCGTGTCGCGATTTCTTAAAATCCGGATTATCTCTTTTTTGTTGGAACTCCTTGGCTTTCAGGAAATCGCAAGGATCGTATTCATACGACAATGAAACCGGAGTAATATTCAGTTCGCTGATACTTTCCAAAAAATCTTTATCTCCACCCATAGCCAACATTTTCAAAAGGCTATCTTGCGTACGGTCGTTGGAATCTTTGGCGCGACCTTCCCGCTGGGCAATCCAGATTGATTCTTTCTTGTTTTTGATAACAAGATGAATGTACCGGGAAAGCTGCCCGGATACTTCAAGCATTTGCCGACCGGAAACGCTGCGCTTGACAATAAAACTTTTGTTTAACCGGACAATATCTTCTATCCAGGGAGAGAGCATCAAATTATCGCCGATAGCTATTTCCGGAGTACTGAAGCCGTTATTGAGCAGTAGAATGCTCAAAATAGACGCATCGAGAATAATATCGCGATGGTTGGAGATATACAAATACGGTGAGTTTTTTGAAATATTCTCAAAACCTGCGCCGGTTACGCTCGTTGAATTTTTCTCAACTAACGTGATCACCAGGGATTTAATAATATTAAACTGAAGATCATTGACATTCCTGATATGCGAGATTTGAGATTTGAAAGATTCCCATTCTATTTCGGGGAAAAAATTGTTCGTGTATTCCCGGAGTCTGGGATTCTCAAAAAGACGTTGAATAACGGTTTCCACTTCGTCGTCGTTGTAAGGCCGGATATCATCAAATTCTGGGTTTATTTTCATATTATTTTCTATTAAGTTCATATTCAATTATTTCAGTCATTACTTCCCGGATGTTTAAGCCGGCTGCTTTCACTTGTTGCGGGATAAAACTGGTTGCCGTCATACCCGGAGTCGTATTTACTTCCAACAGACGAACTTCGCCTTGCGGAGAAATAATGTAATCGACTCGGATAATCCCTTTAGCGCCAAGATAATCATAAATCTTTGCCGTCAAAGACCGGACTTCTTCGGTTAATGCCTGGGAAATGCGCGCCGGGGTAATTTCCGACACTTGACCGTTGTATTTGGCGTCGTAATCGAAAAATTCGTTTTGGGGAACGACTTCCGTAACCGGAAATGCGGTTTTCATGTCTCCAATCCGATAGCAACCACAAGTTACTTCCGTGCCCTGCATAAAACTTTCCATCAAAACCTCATTCCCTTCCGTAAAAGCCAGATTAACAGCCATTTGTAGTTGCTCAACAGAATTTACCTTTGTAATGCCGAAACTCGACCCTCCGTCGTTGGGCTTCACAAAAACAGGCAATCCAAGTTCAGAAATAATGTCTTCTCCATTCCAAGAGTCTTTTTTGCGAAGCAAAACGCAAGGAGCGGATTTTACCCCAAAACTTTGTAAATATTTCTTACAAAAATACTTGTTAAAAGTCAAGGAAGCTGCCAAAACCCCGCAACAGGAATAGGGAATGTCCAACATATCGAAATAACCTTGCAACAGGCCATCTTCGCCCGGAGTACCGTGAATGGTAATATAAGCAAAATCGAATTTCACTTTATCTCCGCTTTCCATAAAGCTGAAATCATTTTTATCAATCGGCGATTCTTCGTTATTCGGAAGTAGAGTGACCCATTTCTCTTTGGTTATCAACACGATATAGGATGCGTAGCGTTCGGGATCAATAAAAGATTGTATCCCCTGAGCGCTTTTCATCGAAACAACAATTTCAGATGAATAACCGCCGGCTATGATTGCGATTGTTTTTTTTCCGCAGGTCTTATGAAAATATTGCCTTTCAGGCAATGCAACTTTAATCGGATTACGTAACATAATTTAATAATTTAAGGGCACATTTAAATCTTTAAATTTCCCAATTAATCTTTCCATATCTTCCGGCAACTGGCTTTCAAAAAACATTTCTTTTCCGGTTTTTGGATGCACAAATCCCAGGGTTTGCGCATGTAAAGCCTGCCGCGGACAAATTTCAAAACAATTCCTGATGAATTGTTTGTATTTCGTTGTATGATTGCCTTTTAAAATTTCATGTCCCCCATACCGTTCGTCGTTGAACAAGGTGTGTCCGATGTATTTCAGATGCACCCTGATTTGATGTGTCCGTCCGGTTTCCAAGCGACATTCAATCAACGTGACATATCCGAATTTTTCCAAAACGCGGTAATGGGTAACGGCGTTCCGCCCGCTCTCTCCGTCGGGAAACACCATCATCAACAATTTGTCTTTGGGATTTCGTCCGATGTTTCCTTCAATCCGGCCTTCGTTTTCTTTTACATTTCCCCAAACCAAAGCTACATATTTTCTCTGGGTGGTTTTTTGAAAAAATTGCATGCCTAAATGTGTTTTCGATTCCGGATTTTTAGCGATGACCAATAGTCCTGAAGTATCCTTATCAATCCGGTGTACCAATCCCAAACGCGGATCGCTCGTGTCAAATCCGGGCTTGTCTTTCATATACCAGGCGATGGCGTTCAACAGTGTTCCCGTGTAATTTCCGTGACCCGGATGAACAACCAGACCCGGCGGTTTGTCAATTACCATCACATCTTCGTCTTCATAAACAATATGCAGGGGAATGTTTTCGGGAATAATCTCCAATTCCCGCCGCGGACGGTCCATAACCACGGTAATGAGGTCCTCAGGTTTGACCTTGTAATTGGATTTGACCGGTTTTCCGTTGGCGAGGATAAATCCGGCATCTGCCGCTAATTGGATACGGTTTCTGGAAGCATGTTCAATCCGGTCAACCAGAAATTTATCTACGCGCAGAAGGCTTTGCCCTTTGTCGGCGACAAACCGGAAATGTTCGTAAAATGCGTCTTCCTGTTCTTCGATAAAGCCCGCATCTTCCTCTATATCTTCTATATCTGTTACAATATCTTCCATCAGAAATCGAATGAATTGTCGGAACCTTCGATTAATTCTTCATCTAATTGTGTTGGAATTTCTTCTAAAGAATCCAATAATTGTTCTCTTGCGCTGCTTCCAGAACTTACCAGAAGCGTCAAAACGGCATTTGCCGGAACTTTTTCCTTAATTTGAAGCGTTTGTCCCCGATATTCCACGCCGATAACCAAATCACGAAAATGTCCTTCCACCCATCTGGTCTCTATTCTTTCAAAGCCTAAGGCTTTTAACATGGCGGTGGCCTGCCTGTGGGATACATCCCTTACGTCGGGGATGGAAATCATTCCCGACGAATAGGAATTGAGCCGGATATAAACCGTTCGTCCTTTTTTTACTTTGGAGCCTACCGGGGGAATCGTTTCTATAATCGTTCCGGGGCTAACCGTTTTATTATAAGTAGAATCAATGACTTGACAAGCTAATTCTTTTGCTTCGAAAAGCGGTTTTGCGACTTCTAATTTCATCGCTTTCACATCCGGAATTTCAACCGATTCTCCGTGGTTGGTATAAGCATTTAACCATACCGAAATACCGGAAACCAATATGGCAAAAAATAAAATTACAAGTAATAAATTCCTGATAATTACGTTCTTAAATATTTTTTCTAATCCCATGAGTATTCAATTTTATAACTTAATTGACACAAAAATACGAAAAAGAAAGCACAATAACGTAAAAAGGGAATAAACTTTTGATTTATTCCCCTTGTGTATTGTAAAAATACTACCGTTTATCCGTTGTATTCATCGGAAACCGTTAATTTTTTTCTGCTTTTAGCTCTGCGGGAAGCTAATACCCTGCGGCCGTTAGCGGTTTCCATTCTGCTGCGGAATCCGTGTTTATTCTTTCTTTTTCTGTTCGAAGGTTGAAATGTCCGTTTCATGACTTGTATTTATTTGTTTTTTCGATTTTTCGTACAATTAGGCCGCAAAGGTAAAATATTTTTTGCAAAAAAACAAGTATTTACTCACATTTTACTTCGCGCTTGTTATTCTATTTTACGGAAATATCTTTATTAACATTTTTACTCCCGATAAGTGCATAATACAACAAGTACGCCAAACCGATCAAAATCACCCAATAACTTGACAAGTAGCTTGTTATGTTAGAACCAAGCAAATCTACTATTTTGCCTTGGAGTGAAGGCAGAATACCGCCGCCGCAAACCATTACCATGAAAATACCGGTTGCCGCCGCCAAATATTTACCCAAACCTTCTACGGCCATGTTGAAAATACTACCCCACATAATGGAAGTGCAAAGTCCTACCAATACTAAAAACAATGCATTTATGGGAACGGCCAACATTCCGAAAGAGATAACGCCCGCTTCGCTTTTTAATACCGGTAAAGCTACTTCCCTACTGCTCGGAGAGAATATGGCTAAAAGGACAAGTACAATACCTAAAGCTGAGGTTGCCGTGAGCATAAGTTTACTCGAAACTTTATTTCCGATGGAAGCGCCTAACAATCGTCCTACGAGCATCAAAAGCCAGTAAGTTCCCGCCACAAAACCGGCTGTGGTCGTGTTCAACGGATGAGGAATGTTGGGGTCGACAAGAAGATAATTCATATATTGCGGAGTGCCTACTTCAATGCCTACATAAACAAAAATACCGATAGCGCCCAAAATGAAGTGTTGGAATTTCAGAACGCCGAACATCAGTTTGCCGAGAGGTTCCGTAAGTTTTTCCGAAGTCGGTTCAGGGATTCTAACTAAGTAGAGTACGACAAACACGACAGCAAAAACAGCCATTGCGGCATACATGAACGGGAAAATGTTTGTAATCTGGGCTTTGACCGCGTCGCCAATCAGGATACCGACCAGCATGGGCGTCAATGTCGCCATAACGGAATTGAACGAACCGCCAACCTGAATCAGTTGGTTTCCTTTGTTTCCGCCTCCACCGAGCGTGTTAAGCATGGGGTTAACGACCGTGTTGAGCAAACACATCGAGAAACCGGCTACGAAAGCGCCGAGAAGGTAAACCCAAAAAGCAATATCCTGACCCGAATAGCCTGAAAGATATTGGATAAATATACCCAAAAATCCGACTGCGATGGCTATCAATGCCGTTCTTTTGTACCCGATTCTTTGTAGCAGGATACCGGAAGGTATTCCCATAACGGCATAAGCGATGAAGTTTGCTGCATTTCCGAGACTTCCCTGAAAGTTAGATACTCCAAATTGCGCTTTTAATACGATACCCATAGGAGCTGCCAGATTGGTAACGAACGAAATCATACCAAACAGCAAAATCATCATAACGATGGGCAAAGTGTAATTTTGTTGTTGTTCTTTTGTCATAAATTGTATATTTAATAGTTTACTAATATATTGATTGTCATTTTTCTACGGAGAACTTAAATATTGTCCGGCTTTCATATACTTCTTCCGGATGCAAGACCGTGCTTGGATAATCCGGATGATGAATGCTGTCGGGAAAATGCTGTGTTTCCAAACAGAAAGCCGAACGTTTCGGATAATGATGTCCGTTTTTGCCTGGGAAACTGCCGTCTAAGTAATTACCGGTATAAAGCACGATGCACGGTTCGGTGGTCAGGATTTCCAGGGCGATTCCCGTTTTCGGAGAAACTACTTTGGCGCACAATGTCAATGCATTATCTTTTTTACCCAAGTCAAAAGGATGGTCATAACCGTTTCCAAAAATCAGTTGCGTATCTTTTTCCCCAATTCTTTCGCCGATTGTGTGCGGTGCGCGGAAATCGAAAGGCGTTCCCTCCACCTTTTCCGGTTTGCCGAAAGGAATTGCAACATCGCTGGTCGGCAGATAAGATTCGGCGTTGATTTGCAATTCATGATCGCCGATATATGGGTCGCCTTCGCCCGACAGATTAAAATAGGAGTGATTGGTCAGGTTATGAATCGTTGTTTTATCGGTAGTTACCCGATAGTCGATTTCGAGGGCATTCTCGTCCGTCAGTTTGTAAATAACCGTTGCGGATAAGTTTCCGGGAAAACCTTCTTCTCCGTCTTTGGAAAGATAGGAAAGTTTCAGCGTTTTTTCATCTGTTTGTTCGGCGTCCCAAACTACGGAATTGAAGCCTTTTATACCGCCGTGCAAATTATTGGGGCCATTGTTTATTGCCAACCTGTATTCTTTTCCGTCCAGTTCAAAGCGGCCGCCGGCAATTCGTCCCGCCGTACGTCCGCAAATCGCGCCGAAATAGGG
>JAISXN010000023.1 GCA_031270525.1 Candidatus Symbiothrix sp.
GGGCTTCCAGCAATGCTTCACTCCCTAATTTTTTTTTATTATTCATATACTGTTGTTTACATAAAAAAACCTTTCCCCGAAAAGAGAAAGGCTTAAATATTCAAAAATCATTTACATACCGCGACCTTTCTCTTATCCTTTGGGGACGAGCACAAGACCGACAAGAATCAAAATATGTAAACTGTTATTTATCATGCTGAATTTTTATATTGGCTGCAAAGGTATATGATTTTTTTTAATTTGCAAACGAATTTTTTATTAATTTGCTTATGCCATTCGGTCAAGTAAAAAATAATTATACTTTGCGCGGGTCGTCGTTGAAATCTATGGTGTAAAATTCCGAAAACGAACCCCCTGCACCAAATTCGGACATGATTTTCATTGCCTGTATTTCTGCCTTTGACGCCTCGCGCACTGCGCACGCGGGCAACTGATGCGTTGCGCCACCGGCAATACGGTAGACGACAGCGAATAAGTGGCTATATAAAGATAAACCAAAGACTTCTTCGCGCGCAAGAAGCAAGGCGGCTTCTGTGGCTTCTTCGGGATTATCCATCATTCCGGCGTCAATGATTTTGACTTTACAACGTTGTTCGATACCGTTTTTAATTCCCTGCCGATATGATTCCAGCGAATTGAGTAGGCCGTCGAATTGCGGTCGGTAAGTGTTCAGTCCGGTGGCGAATAAGCCCACTTTTAATGATTGTTTCATATTTCAATTAACATTAAAAAAACAAGTCTTAATCCTTGTTGTAGTGGAGGTTAGACTTTGAGATAAGCATCGTGGCGGCAAAAATATTGAAAGATGAAGTCTTAATCCTTATTGTAGTGGAGGTTAGACTTTGAGTTTATTGCATTTTATGCACTAATTTTGATATCCTTGATGTCTTAATCCTTATTGTAGTGGAGGTTAGACTTTGAGTGTTTTGCGGGCGCACCGTGTGTTTCATCGAGATCCGTCTTAATCCTTATTGTAGTGGAGGTTAGACTTTGAGCCATCTTATTTATTTTATTGATCATCAGCATTTTAAAATGAAAAAAATCCAAAAATGATTATGATTTCTCCTCGTTTTTGTACCTTTTTGCGATTGCAAAGATAACGTTTTTTATTACATAAACCGAATTTCAGTTGAACTTTTTGCGGGAATGACAAGGCGATTCTCCCTATCTTCAATGGTGTTCTTGAGGACGCCTTAGCCAAACCCGCGCAGTCAATAATAGCGGCAACAAGTTCGGTAGAAACAGTTTTTCAATATTTCAAAGAACGTTTAATTAAAAAAACAACGTGTTTTTGTTTTTTAATACCAAATCAAGATTGATATTTTTCCCGATAATCCGCATGGCTTGCAAATAATCGGTCGAAATAGGAACAACCAATATGCTGTCTTCATTTTCATAACAAGCCTGCACCTCGGCCAAATCGTCTTTTATTCCCTGATATGCGGCATGTTCGAGGTCGGCCAGAAATATGGATTTTTGTACGCGGAAGCAGCCTTTCCGAATCAGATATTTTACTACCTGATTCCTGACTTTATTGCTTTCAATATCATACATTACAAAAAATAACATACGCGATTTATCATGTTTTCGTTTAACAATATTCAAAACCTCGGCTATTCGGATGTCAAGCGCAGGCAAATCGTCAAGATTCACTACCCGTTTTATATCAGGAGTCTGTTCCGAAAGTCCTGCCGAATAGCGTTTCAACATCTTTTCGGCAAAAGTCGGCGTTTTTTTCTTTCTTGGCATCGACTTTTTAATCTTTAATCGCTATCCTTACTGCATTCAAGACGTTCTTCCCTTTTTTTGCATCATATCCTTCTTCTAAACAGAATGTAACTTTTGTTCCCGCAACTATATTTCGTGGATTCCCTTTGAAATCGTTTATCCTGAAATAATGGGAACTACCCTTTTTTGTTTCCACAAATCCAGCCTTACCATTGGGCAAGAGAGATTTAATAACGCCTGAATAACTCGGTCTATCATCAAATTTCAACCTGTTCCAGATGTGTTTCAAATTGATTTCCATCCGGTGCAGATTTTCATCCTTTGTTTTCAGGCTTTGAATAAATTCCCGATGCAACAGCGCTTCTTCCGTTTTTCCCAATTTATCCAAAGCATCTGCCAATACGATATAGGTATTTATCTTCTTGTCTATGTCACCCGAATTTAAAGCGCTGTCAAGCGCATATTCGAGCGATTTTTTATAATCGCCTAAACAGTAATACTGTTCGGCAATTTCCTTTTGAATAAACCATTCTTTCTTCCGTTTCAAAAGTTCGAGTTGTAAATCAAGTGATTTCCGAAATTCGCCAAGTCCTTCATGGGAAAGGGCAATACGCCATCGGAACCATATATCGTTATTGTAGTGCAATCTGTCAAATGTTGCCAACGCTTCTTCGCAAATTTTGATGCACTCGCTAAAGTTTCCGGTTTCGAGTAAGGCGCGGGTGCGTAACATGTAATATTGTTCCTTCTTTGATGCAATTTCGCGCGGCTTGCCTTCTTTATTGGTAATGGCAAATGGAGCCGCATCCAACAGAAGTGGGTTCAACTTACCCGTCCAGTCCAATACTTTTTCTGCTTGATAAATGGATTTTTCGTTTAGATAATTTAGTATCTTGAATACGGTCAGTGTGTATGGCGAGTACTTATCGTCCTGCTGCGATAACTTCAAAACGCCTTCGCCCGCATGAAATAATGTATTTTCATCCGTAATTTTGTCCTTGTTTATCTCGGAATGATAAATCGACCAGGCATAGACGTCTTTTATCATCTTAAAATCGCGATATTTCGGATATAGTTTACGACATATATCCAATGCCGTTTGGTAGTCTTTCAGCTGTTTTGCACAATAAGCATACCGCCACCCGTCCCATTCGTTGCAATCGTCGGGATAACTATCCCACAGTGTCTTATAGAGTGGGAATGCTTCACGGTAATTCTTTTCATTAAACAGCAACTGTGCTTGTTGCTGAATAAGTTTATTGTCGGGAAAAGATTCCTGTGGGAGGTTGCCGGATATGTTGAGCGCCAAGTTTTCCCTAAGTAAAACATATTCGCCTATAAATGCCTGTATATAAGCCGTTATTACTTCATTAAGCGATTCGGACGTTCCTTGACGCGGCGATTTTACTACCGAAAATCCTTTTTTTCCGAAAAACAGGTTGATTTCGGCTTGCGAAAGTCCGGCACGCAATTTGAATTTCTTCCCATACTGAATATTAACTACTTCCTCCACTGTAATACCGGCTTCTTTTATGTATTCGAACAGTTT
>JAISXN010000061.1 GCA_031270525.1 Candidatus Symbiothrix sp.
TTATTACATTTGCAACCAAATTCGTAACAACAAATAAGAAATGAATCATTTTTATTTTACATATTCCTTTTATTACTTTTACTTTAGCAAAGAGTAAGACAGGGTTTTGTATAATAAAAAAACAAAAAATAAATGTTATAAATCCTGTCGAAACCGGCGGGATTTTTTTTTGAATTTAATTATATAATGATGAAGACAGTTGCTATTCAGGGAATCGAAGGCGCCTATCATGAGATAGCCGCTCGCAGGTTTTTCAAAGAAAAGGGGGAGGAAAATGTCGATATTCTTCCTTGTAATCAGTTCAAAGATGTGGTTTCGGCTGTAAAAAAAGATCCGAATATCATCGGTATCATGGCGATAGAGAACACAATAGCCGGAAGTTTGTTGCAAAATCACGAACTTATCAGGGAAAGCGATTTAGTCGTTGTCGGCGAACAAAAGATTCGTATCAGTCACAGTTTTGCAGCCTTGCCGGGCGAATCCGTAGAAACGATTAACGAAGTAAATTCTCACCCGATTGCTTTGATGCAATGCGCCGATTATTTGAATACGCTTCATAAGATAAAAATTGTGGAAGAGGAAGATACGGCGTTAAGCGCGAAAATAATCGCCGAAAATAAACTGAAAGGTCATGCGGCAATATGCAGTAAGTACGCCGCCGAACTCTACGGTTTGCAAGTTCTGGAAGAAGGCATAGAAACGAATAAACGGAATTTCACGCGTTTTCTGATCATTTCAAACCGTTGGGTAGCCGATGATTTGGTCAAAAGTAATGAAATCAATAAATCATCGCTTGTCTTTACGCTTCCACACACGGAAGGTAGTTTATCCAAAATATTGACTATCTTCTATTTCTACAACTTGAATTTAACTAAGATACAGTCCTTGCCGATTTTAGGCCGCGAATGGGAATATTTGTTTTACATTGATTTGACTTTCACGGATATCTTGAATTACAAGCAGGGATTGGATGCTGCCCGGCCTTTGATGAGGGATTTTAAGATTTTAGGAGAGTATAAGGAGAATTTAATGATTTAAAAATTTAAATGGATGTGTATCGACAACAAAATTATAATATGAATGAAACAAAAAAAATAGAGCCTGCCCGGCGATTACATTCGATTAGCGAATACTATTTTTCCAAAAAATTAAAAGAAATTGCGGAAATGAATGTTAAAGGATTGGATGTAATCAGTTTAGGCGTAGGAAGTCCGGATTTACCACCTTCGGAAGAAGCCATTGAAACTTTGTGCGAATCCGCACGGGAAGCCGGTTCACACGGTTATCAACCTTATGTGGGCATTCCCGAATTGCGTAAAGCCTTTGCCGGATGGTACAAACAATGGTATGATGTGGATTTAAATCCCGATATGGAAATTCAACCGCTCATCGGCTCTAAGGAAGGTATTTTGCATATTTCCATGGCTTTCCTCAATCCCGGCGACGGCGTATTGGCGCCCAATCCCGGATATCCGACTTACACTTCGGTCGGTAATTTGGTCGAAGCTCGAATCATTCCTTACGAGTTGAAAGAAGAAAATGATTGGCTACCGGATTTTAATGCTCTGGAACAACTTGATTTATCGAATGTTAAACTTATGTGGGTCAATTATCCCCACATGCCGACCGGCGCTCCGGCTACGCTTGAACTTTATCAAAAGCTAGTCGATTTCGGACATAAACACAAGATAATTATCTGTAATGACAACCCTTACAGTTTTATTTTAAACGAAAATCCGAAGAGTATACTCTCAATCGACGGAGCCAAAGATGTTTGCATTGAAATGAACTCTTTGAGCAAATCGCAGAATATGCCCGGTTGGCGTATCGCCATGCTTGCCTCCAATGCGCAATTTGTCCAATGGGTTCTGAAAGTGAAAAGCAATATCGACAGCGGACAATTCAAACCGATGATGCTGGCGGCGGCAAAAGCCTTGCAAGCTCCCAAAGAATGGTATTTGTCTATGAATGATGTATATCGGAGAAGAAGAAAGATTGCCGAAAAAATTATGAACACGCTCGGTTGCCGGTTCGATCCGAAACAGTCCGGTATGTTCCTCTGGGGAAAAATTCCCGATAAGTATAGGGATAGCGGGGAATTAGCAGATCGGATTTTGTACGACGCACGTGTTTTTATCACACCCGGATTCATTTTCGGAAGCAACGGCAATAATTACATCCGCATTTCGCTTTGCTGCAAGGATGAGAAATTGCGGGAAGCGTTTGAAAGGATTAATTTATGCCACGAATGTACGAATTAACACGAATAATAATCAGTGAATCAGTGGCAATAAAAAATAAAAATATAAATATTATGGAATTAGAATCAATTACGCTGCCGGGCGTTAGCGACAAACGTCCGCTCATTATCGCCGGCCCGTGCAGCGCCGAAACAGAAGAACAAGTGATGACAACCGCCAAAGAATTGGCAAAGAGGGAAATCAAAATTTTCAGGGCAGGTATTTGGAAACCGCGTACAAAACCGGGTGGATTTGAAGGTATCGGTTCGGAAGGGCTTTCCTGGCTACAAAGGGTGAAAGGGGAAACAGGTATGTACGTAGCTACGGAAGTCGCTAATAAAAAACATGTATTTGAAGTAGTTAAGCATGGGATTGACATTATTTGGATAGGCGCTCGGACTTCCGTCAATCCTTTTGCGGTTCAGGAAATTGCCGAAGCGTTGCAAGTTTCCGGTTTTATGGGAGTTGTGCTGATCAAAAATCCGGTGAATCCCGATTTGGAATTGTGGATTGGCGCTATCGAAAGAATTTACAACGCAGGTATTCGAAAAATCGGCGTAATTCACAGGGGATTCAGTACTTACGACAAAAAATTGTATCGCAATCTTCCGCAATGGCATGTTCCGATTGAGTTGAAACGAAGGATTCCGAACATACCGATATTTTCCGATCCCAGTCATATCGGCGGAAAACGTGAATTAATCGCTCCTATCAGCCAGCAGGCCATGGACTTAAACTACGACGGTCTGATTATCGAATCGCATTGCGATCCGGACAAGGCCTGGAGCGATAAGGACCAACAAATTACGCCGGATGTTCTTTCTTTCATTTTGAGTATGCTTGTTGTTCGGGAAACGAAACAAACGACGGAAAATCTGGTACAACTCCGGCAACAAATTGACGAAATAGACAATGAACTGCTCGGCATTTTAGCCAAACGGATGCGCATTTCCAAAGAAATCGGCCAATACAAAAAAGAGCATCACATGCCTGTGCTTCAAACCGTTCGTTATGATGAGATTCTGGAAAACAGAGTCTCTCAGGCTGAAAAAATGGGAATAGGCGCAAGTTTTATGAAAACGGTTTTGGAAGCTATTCATGAAGAGTCCATTCGTCAGCAAATAGAAGTGTTAAATAAATAATTACGAATTACGGGTCGTTTCAACCTTCGTAATTCGTAATTTGTAATTGATTTATAATTGATTATGAAAATCCAAATTTTAGGTGCAGGAAAGATGGGTTCTTTCTTCGCCGACGTACTAAGTTTTATGCATGAAGTCGCCATTTTCGACCCGAATCCCGAAAAATTGCGCTTTACTTACAATTGTATCCGGATGAGTAAACCGGAAGAAATCAAGGACTTCCAACCGGAAATATTGATTAATGCCGCTACCGTTCAATATACAATAGAAGCGTTTAATCAAACTTTGCCTTTTGTTCCGGCATCCTGTATTATTTCGGATATAGCATCCGTAAAGACAGGTCTGAAAGAGTTTTACGAAAAAACAGGAAGACCTTATGTTTCCACGCATCCGATGTTCGGGCCTACTTTTGCCAGTTTAGGCAATCTTTCATCCGAAAATGCTATTATCATTTCCGAATCTTCCCATTTAGGAAAGGTCTTTTTCAGGGATTTATACAACACATTGAAATTGAATATCTTCGAATATACTTTTGATGAGCATGACGAGACCATTGCGTATTCGTTGTCTATTCCGTTTTCATCGACCCTGGTTTTTGCTTCCGTGATGAAG
Organism: Candidatus Symbiothrix sp.; assembly: GCA_031270525.1. Classification (GTDB taxonomy): domain Bacteria; phylum Bacteroidota; class Bacteroidia; order Bacteroidales; family Azobacteroidaceae; genus Azobacteroides. The sequence goes on from JAISXN010000061.1 coordinate 3,995, forward strand.
CATCAGGAAGCGCCGGGAACGACATTCAAAAAACACATGGACATTGCCCGCGGCCTGCTTTCGGAAGACGATTATTTGTTGACGGAAATTCTTTTTAATCCGAGAACTCCCCGACAGTTGGAACAAATCCGTAAAGAATTAGCCAATCTCCTGAAAATTATAGAAGTGCGGGATGTTGATGCTATGAAAATATTTTTGCAGGAAGTGAGGAACAAGATCAAGTAAAAGAACGAGGCATCAGCCGCGGGATTGTTGTTTAACTCAATTATCCTCTTTCTCCGTTTTTGCCGTAAACATACGAACTTTCGAAGCGTTTTCGATAGCTTTCACCGCTATATCTTTTACATTGGCTTCCGCACGGTTTGCTTTGTCGCTGTTTTCTTTCAACTGCGCCTGCAACTCTTTGATTTTATCCTGCAACGAAGCGATTGTCTGGTCTTTCAGGCGGATATCGGCTTCGTTTTGCTGTCCCATCAGTTTTACGTCGAACTCGTATTGGGTTTGGAGTCGTTTTGTTACTTCCGTTTCCTTGTCTTTCAAGGTTTTTTCCAATCTGGCAGGAAATTCGGCGTTGTTTTTTCGCAATTCGGTTAATTCGGCTTCCGCATTTTTCAGTTCGGCTTCCCTTTGGGCAATATCCCTGTTAAATTCGGCTTTTTTCTCCGTCAATTCTTTTTCCAACAGACTCTTGCGCGAATCGTAATCGTCCTGTTCTTTTTGACGCTTGATCTTCAGGTTATAAGTATATTCGTCTTCTTCACGTTTCCGGCCTTTGGCCAATTCGTCGGTATATTCTTTTTCTGCCGCTTTCTGTTTGGCTTTTTCGAGTTCCCACTGTTCTTTTTTCTCAGACATTTCACTTTGAAAAGCAGCTTCTTTTTCCCGCATTGCTTTTTCGAAACTTTCCACTTTCTCTTTCTGAACCAATAACATGGCAGCCAGAGAATCGGTATTGGCAGAAAGCGAATACAAATCGTCGAGCGTTTTTTTCTCTACCGAAATCGCTGCACGTATTTCCTCCAATTTCTTGAATTCGTTGCTCAAACTCTGCAAAATCCCATCCAATGAGCCATTCAGTTCGGATTTGAGATTGGCAATGCTTTTAACAATGGAATCGTTGGTTATTCCCGACACTTTTTCTACGATTTCTTTTTTGCGGTTTTCCTCCTGCATTTGCTTCGGATTGTCCGCTTTTACTTGTTGAACGTTTTTTAACAATGATTCGTAGGCTTTCAGAATTTCGGCCTTTGTGCTTTTTTCGGATACTGATGTTTCCATATTTTTTGTTGTAATGAATTATATTACTCCTTGCAAAAGTGTAACTGCTTTTGACTACTCTTTATCTGTATAAAATGCATGGCAAAAATACAGCGTTTTTATGAAAAAACAACCATTTTTTACGAAAAAATCACCTTTCCTCTGTAAAAAAACTTTTTTTCATTGCATGCGCTTGGAAAACTTATATTTTTCATCTAATTTTACACCCGATTTTAGCCGAAAATAGAATCAGGTGCAAATCCTGAACAGAAAAATTAATTAAAATCAACAGCTATGAAAAGGAACCGGACTAAACCCCAAAATTCCCGGGCTTCAGCCCAATTCCCCTCCAAAACTGTTGGTTTCAACCAACAAAAAAGAGAATAGATATGTCGTATGTAAAAATTATGGTTCATCTGGTATTCGCTACCAAATACAGGAAAGCCTTTCTAACGAGCGAAGTCCGCGCAGAGGTATTCGAGCACATCAGGATTCACAGTGCATCGAAGGGAATATTTTTGAAGGCAATAGGCGGTTATGTCGATCATGTACACTGCCTGTTGTCGCTCGGCAGCATGCAGACGATTGCCGATGTAGCGCAGTTGATAAAAGGCGAAAGCTCATTCTGGATAAACAAGAACAGGATTTGCAAGAGCCGGTTCACATGGCAGAACGACTATTTTGCCGTTTCAGTCAGCGAATCGCATGTAAAAAGGGTGATGACCTACATCGAAAATCAGGAAAGGCATCATGCAAAACAAACATGGGAAAAAGAAGCAAATGAATTTATAAACAAATATGGATTTCAATTGATTAAATAAAATCAAAGGCAATAGCAAAAAATTGGTTTCCATTGATTAAAATCAAAGACAATGGAAAGAAATTGGGCTTCAGTTTCCATTGATTAAAATCAAAGGCAATAGAAAGAAATTGGGCTAAAGCCCATAAAAACCGGTTGGGCTTTAGCCCAATTCCCTATAATTGCAGTTGGTTTTAACCAACCGCAATAAATAAAAATATAATTGATTGATATTTATTTAATCTCATGAAAAAGTATTACATTTGTGCATTATTTAAATAAATATCAATCCATTAAATCTATGTTTTATGAAGAAAAACATCATTATTATTGGTGCGGCCGGCAGGGACTTCCACAATTTCAACACCTGCTTCAGAGGCAATGAAAATTACAATGTCGTAGCATTTACAGCAGCTCAGATTCCCGATATCGACGGACGAAAGTATCCCGCAGCGTTAGCAGGCGATTTATATCCCGACGGCATTCCCATTTATCAGGAAAAAGAACTGCCGTGTCTTATCAAAGATTTGAATGTAGATATTTGCGTCTTTTCATACAGCGACGTTCCTTACTCACGGGTGATGGAAGTGAGCGCCATTGCCAATGCCTCCGGAGCCGATTTCTGGCTACCCGGCCCGAAAGCCACGATGATTCGTTCGACCAAGCCGCTCATTGCTGTCGGCGCTACCCGCACCGGATGCGGAAAAAGTCAGACCTCACGCAAAATCATTGAAATCCTGACCGGAATGGGTTTAAAAGTCGTAGCCATCCGCCATCCGATGCCTTATGGTGATTTAGTAAAGCAAAAGGTGCAACGCTTCGCCACGGTTGAAGATTTGAAAAAACATGAGTGCACCATCGAAGAAATGGAGGAATATGAACCCCACGTGATAACCCACCGAAACGTGATTTATGCCGGCGTCGATTATGAAGCGATTCTGCGCGAAGCCGAAAACGACCCTGACGGCTGCGATATCATCCTTTGGGACGGAGGCAATAACGACTTTCCGTTTTATAAGCCCGATTTGATGATTGGCGTGCTCGACCCTTTGCGTCCGGGAGCCGAAGTGTCATATTATCCGGGAGAAGTGGTTGCACGTATCTCCGACGTTATTTGTATCAACAAAATTGATTCCGCTTCGCTGGAAGATATTCAGACTGTCCGCCGGAACATCGCTAGAATCAATCCCGGAGCGACGGTAATAGATGCTGCTTCTTATCTTACGGTCGATAAACCGGAACAGATTACCGGCCGGCGAGTCTTGGTCGTGGAAGATGGCCCTACCTTAACTCATGGGGAAATGAAAATCGGAGCAGGTACATTGGCCGCTATGAAGTACGGCGCTGCCGAATTAATAGATCCGCGGCCTTATACGGTGGGAAAACTCCGGCATACTTTTGAAACTTATCCCGGAATCGGCACCTTGCTGCCGGCGATGGGTTACGGCGATCAGCAAATCAAAGACCTGGAAGCAACCATTGCGAATACGCCTTGCGATGCGGTAGTCATCGGAACGCCTATTGATTTGAGCCGGATTATTCAAATTAAGCAACCTGCCGTAAAAGTAGGTTATGAACTCCAGGAAATCGGGTATCCGAATCTGACGGATGTTCTCCGGGAATTTGTTAAAAACCACCATTTACAGGATAAATAACGCTTGCATTGCATGTCAAAACAAACGACAAATACCTTGCTGATGATTGAACCCGTAGCTTTCGGGTTCAATCGTCAAACGGCGGAAAACAATTACTTCCAGCAGGAAGCGAATGTACCGCAGTCACAGATTCAAGAAGAGGCGCTCCGGGAATTTAATCAAATGACCGGAATCCTGGAAAATAAAGGAATTGATTTAATCATCGTGAAAGATACGCCGGAACCGCATACGCCGGATTCGATTTTCCCGAACAACTGGATTTCTTTCCATAGCGACGGAAGCATTGCATTATATCCGATGTTTGCTAAAAACAGACGCTTGGAACGGCGAATTGATATTTTAGAAAAGATTCGGAAAGCGAAATTTACCATTTGCGACACGAAAGACTATTCCCCGCTTGAAGAAAAAGGTATCTTCCTGGAAGGAACCGGAAGCATGGCGCTCGACCGGATTAACCGAAAAGCATACGCCGCTTTGTCGATGCGTACCTTCCGTGAACCGTTTTTGAAATTTTGTGAAGATTTCCACTATACGCCGGTCTGCTTTTCTGCTTATCAAACAGTAGGAAACAAGCGTTTGCCGGTTTACCATACGAATGTGATGATGTGCATCGGCGACTGCTACGCCGTTGTGTGCTTAGATGCGGTGGACAACGAAGCAGAGCGGCAAATGCTTGTCCGCTCACTGACGGATGACCGGAAAACAATTATTCCCATTACAGAAGCGCAAATGCACCGTTTTGCAGGGAATATGCTCCAAATTGAAAACAGGGAAGGGGAAAAATTTCTGGTAATGTCGGAGTCGGCCTACCAATCCCTGCATGAAGAGCAGATAAACAAGTTGAGCGCCTGCAATGAAATCATACGAATAGACATTCCTGTGATTGAAAAATACGGAGGCGGAAGCGTCCGGTGCATGATGGCTGAAATCTTTTTGCCTAAAAATGAGCAGAATACGTCCCAACAATCATCGCAGGAATTGATGCAATGGGAAGATAAATACGGGGCGCATAATTATCACCCGCTTCCGGTTGTCCTGGAAAAGGGAAACGGCGTATATGTCTGGGATGTAGAAGGGAAGAAATATTATGATTTTCTTTCTTCGTATTCTGCCGTCAATCAAGGGCATTGCCATCCGGAAATTATCCGGGCGCTTGTAGAACAAGCTCAAAAACTGACGCTTACGTCCCGCGCTTTTTACAACAGCCGCCTGGGTGAATACGAAGCATTCGTTACCGCTTACTTCGGTTATGACAAAATACTTCCGATGAATACCGGCGCCGAAGCTGTCGAGACAGCTATTAAATTGTGCCGCAAATGGGCGTACGAGAAAAAAGGATTGCCCGATAATACGGCTCAAATCGTTGTCTGTGAAAATAATTTTCACGGACGGACAACGACTGTTGTTTCGTTCTCTGTCGACCCCGAAGCCAGGAATCATTACGGGCCTTTTACTCCCGGATTTATCGTTATTCCTTACAACGACGCCGGGGCGCTCGAAAAAGTCCTGAATGAAAACAAAACCATCGCCGGATTTCTGGTCGAACCGATTCAGGGCGAAGCCGGCGTTTATGTTCCCGGCGACGGCTACCTGAAGAAATGTTTCGAGCTTTGCCGGAAACATAATGTATTGTTTATCGCCGACGAAGTGCAAACCGGAATTGCCCGTACCGGGAAATTGCTGGCTTGTGATTATGAGGATGTACATCCGGATATTTTGATTTTAGGCAAAGCCTTATCGGGAGGAACTTACCCTGTCTCTGCCGTTTTATCGGATAATGCAATCATGGAAGTGATTCGTCCGGGGCAGCACGGCTCTACATTCGGAGGCAATCCTTTGGCTGCAGCCGTAGCCGTCGCTGCTTTGAAGGTCGTTGAAAACGAAAAATTAGCCGGCAGGGCCTTGCGTCTTGGTAAGATATTCAGGGAAGAGATGCAAGCTTATTGCCAATCGTCTGAAATTGCTGTTTCCGTTAGGGGAAAGGGCTTGCTTAACGCATTAGTAATTAACAATAAAGAGCAGAAAGACTTGGCTTGGGATATTTGTATCCGGCTCAGTGAAAACGGCTTATTGGCTAAACCTACTCATACCAACATCATCCGCTTTGCTCCGCCTTTGGTGATTACGGAAGCTCAATTGCTCGAATGTCTGGCGATTATCAAACAAACAATTGCTTGTGCATCGCAGCCGCAGCCTTCCGCCCGTCGCCCATAGCGAGAATAACGGTAGCGCCGCCCCTCACAATATCGCCGCCGGCATAAACGTCGGGCAAATCGGTCTGTAAACTGTCCTGATTCACAATAACCGTTCCCCATTTGCTGACATTCAATCCGCTGAAAGTACTTGGAATAAGTGGATTGGGAGAGACTCCTATCGCTACGACAACCAAATCCACATCTATCGTTTCGATTGCTCCGGGAATTTCGACCGGTCGCCTGCGGCCGGAAGCATCCGGTTCGCCGAGTTGCATCTTTTGGAGAACCATTTGTTTGACGCGGCCCCTTTCGTCGCCGGTGTATTCGATGGGATTATGAAGCGTGAGGAAGATAATGCCTTCTTCCTTGGCGTGTTTCACTTCTTCAAGCCGGGCAGGCATTTCTTCTTCCGAACGACGGTAAACAATCATGGCTTTTTCGGCGCCCAAACGGCGGGCTGTTCGTACGGAATCCATTGCCGTATTTCCGCCTCCGACGACAGCGACGTTTTTTCCGAAGAAGACAGGCGTTTCCGTTTCTTCGCGATGAGCGCCCATCAGGTTAATGCGCGTCAGGTATTCATTGGACGACAAAACGCCGGAAAGATTTTCTCCCGGAATATTCATGAAATTAGGTAAACCGGCGCCACTCGCTACAAAAATACCCTTGAAACCTTGTTCGTGTAAATCTTCGTAGGAAATTGTCTTTCCGACAATACAGTTCGTGACAAATTGTACGCCCATCTTTCGAAGAATGTCAATCTCCACATCCACAATAGGATTCGGCAAACGAAATTCGGGTATTCCGTATTTCAACACACCTCCGATTTCGTGCAAAGCTTCAAATACCGTCACATCGTAACCGTATTTGGCCATATCGCCGGCAAAAGACAATCCGGCAGGACCGGAACCTACTACGGCAATCTTAATTCCATTACCGGCAGCTAACCGGGGCACCGAAACCGAACCTTTTTCCCGCTCATAATCGGCGGCAAAACGTTCCAGATAACCGATAGCAACCGGTTCACTTTTCATTTTCAAGTGAATACAAAGGCTTTCGCATTGCTTTTCCTGCGGACATACGCGGCCGCAAACGGCCGGCAAAGCCGAAGTCTCTTTCAAAGTCCCGGCGGCTTCCAATATTTCGTTTCTTTCGATATTCTTGATGAATTTGGGAATATTTACCCCCACCGGACAACCGCTCATGCACGAAGGGTCGGGACAATCCAAACAGCGTTTTGCTTCCCGCACAGCCTGTTCCGGCGATAAACCCCTGTTGACTTCGTCATAACTGCGGCTACGGTATGCAGCATCCAACTCCGGCATTTTCACGCGGGGAATAGCCACGCGCTCTTTGTTCTTCATACTTTCACGCAACACTTTCCTCCACAACTCATTTCTCTGTTCCTTTATATATTCCATCACTCTCAATTCTCAATTCTCAACTCTCAACTCTCAATTCTCAATTCACTCATAGTCTTTGTAAGCGCCCAAGCGCATCATCATTTCGTCAAAATCGACCTGGTGAGCGTCAAATTCGGGACCGTCCACGCACACAAAGCGGGTTTTCCCGCCGACTGTGACCCGGCAAGCGCCACACATTCCCGTTCCGTCAACCATAATCGTATTCAGTGAAGCCACCGTAGGAATTTCGTACTTTTCGGTCAACAAAGAAACAAATTTCATCATGATTGCCGGACCTATCGTTACGCACAAATCAACTTTTTCGCGATTGATAACCTGCTCAACGCCAAGCGTGACTAAACCTTTTTGTCCGTAAGAACCATCGTCGGTCATTATCATCACTTCATCGGCAAAATTTCTCATTTCCTTTTCCATGATAATCAGCTCTTTCGTTCGTGCGGCCAAAATGACAATCACTTTATTTCCGGCCTGTTTCATGGCTCTGGCAATCGGATAAGTGGGAGCGGTTCCTACACCGCCGCAAGCGCACACAACCGTACCAAAGCGCTCAATATGAGTGGCTCTTCCCAAAGGGCCTACCAAATCGTCGATATACTCGCCTTCATTGAGGGCGCATATTTTCCGGGAGGATTTTCCTACTCGTTGAATGATTAAAGTAATCGTTCCGTTTTGAA
>JAISXN010000133.1 GCA_031270525.1 Candidatus Symbiothrix sp.
TTTTTTCAAGAAACCGGAAAACAAAGGGAAATATTACATTACCCATGTGGTTTATAAATTATCCCAAAAGCCGGAATTTCTGTTGGATTATGGGAATATCAGGGAGTATCTTGGAGACAAGGAAGCTACTCTATGGACTGTAAGAGAAGCGGTTATTTCGATACGGGAATCTAAACTGCCTGATCCTGCAAAAACAGGTAATGCAGGTAGTTTTTTTGTAAATCCTTATATTTGTATGGAGCATTACGAATGTTTGAAAAAGCATTATCCCGACATGCCTCATTATCCTGTAAATGAAGAAGTTGTGAAAGTTCCGGCTGCCTGGTTAATCGACCGTTGCGGATTGAAAGGGAAAACCACAGGCGGGGCTTCCGTACATGAAAAGCAGCCTTTAGTCATTATCAATCAAGGAAATGCAACAGGGAAAGATATTGCGGATTTAGCTGCTGAAATATGCAGAACCGTCAAGGAAAAGTTTTTTATCGATCTTCAACCGGAAGTAAATTATATTTAAGAGCGGTTAAGCACTCCGGAAAAATAATATAAACTGTTTTAATAATGAAATTGCGATTTTTAGGAACAGGAACTTCCACGGGCAATCCGGAAATAGGTTGCCGTTGTGAAGTTTGTACTTCTACCGACAAACGGGACCGGCGGTTTCGCGCATCGGTATTGATTGAAACGGAAGGAAAAAGGATTTTGATTGATTGCGGTCCCGATTTCAGGATGCAGATGTTGAAAACCCTGGAGACCGATTATTTTATGCATTTGGACGGCGTTTTAGCGACTCATGAGCATTACGACCATGTTGGCGGTTTGGACGATCTGCGAGCTTTCAGCCGTGAAGGAGATGTCAAAATTTACGCAGAAAACAATGTGGCAGAAGCAATTCGCATACGTATGCCCTATGTTTTCCGAAAATATAAATATCCGGGCGTTCCCAATCTGGAGTTGCATGTGATTGAAAATAAACCGTTTTTTGTTTCAGGCATAGAAGTAATTCCGGTTCGTTTAATGCATGCCAAACTTCCGATTTTCGGATTCCGTATCGGAAATCTGGCTTATCTGACCGACCTTAAAACCATTCCCGAAGAGGAATATGAAAAATTGCAAAATATTGATGTTCTGGTTATTAATGCGCTAAGAAATGAGGAGCATGTCTCCCACCAAAGCGTAGGACAAGCTTTAGAGCAAATCCGGAAAATCAATCCGCGCCGCGCTTATTTGACCCACATGTCGCACCGGTTCGGACTTCATGCCGTGATGGAAAAAATTTTGCCTGAGAATGTTTTTATTGCTTTTGATGAAGAGGAGGTGGAAGTAAGATAACCGGCGTAAATTTGCGCAATTGTCTAACGCCGAACGTTGTTTCGCGTTCCAAATAATTTCTATTGAAAATACCCTAAAACTTTTTAACAAACCTGTCTGTCACTGTATAGGTGACGGACATTTTGTTTATCATTAAAAAATCGCGATAAAGGTACAAATAGATAATTGATTGATTACTATCTAATTGAATGATTTTTCACCTGTCCTGTGAGCTTGTCGAACCGTCAATTTGCAAGGGCAAATTCCCGATAAAATCGCGTCTAACTGATTGATTATAAATGTATCTCATCAATGTTTAGCTAGTAATTTCTTTTTTAATGTCAGTAACCAACTTACATTCAATGCTTTACAAATGTTTTTTATAGTAGCGTTAACCAATATTAACATTTCGCTTAACAATTTTGTAAACATTTCATTTGTAACTGACTGTATTGCAATGCCATACAAAAGGTGTCCGTCACCTATACAGTGACAGACAGGGTTGTTAAATGTTTTAGAGGTATTTTCAGTGGATGTCTATATGCGTCGTAATGTAGAAATCTCATGTGGATTTGACAAATGAAAGCTTTCCTCATTTTCAAAACATTCAAAATTATTGATCAGACAAGCAATTTTGATTAATAACGCGCTTCTCTGTCAATTCATAGTCATCCGGCAACCCAAGCGGATGATGGTAATTTTGCAAATAAAAAATAAATCTTTAACTTTACTTCTTAAATGAATCAGTTTTGATATGATATCTCAATTTTTTTCGGAACAAATCAAAAAAAACTTTCCTTTTGAGCCAACGAACGAGCAACAATCGGCATTGGAGAAATTGAGCGAATTTCTTTTTGACAGAAATAACGATTCTATTTTCTTGCTGAAAGGTTATGCCGGTACCGGAAAGTCTTCTTTGGTTGGGGCAATTGTAAAAACCATGAATGAGTTGAAACAAAAGTCGGTTTTATTAGCGCCTACCGGTCGTGCAGCCAAAGTTTTCGCCGCTTATTCCGGCCAAAATGCTTATACGATTCATAAGAAAATATACCGTCAAAAGGTTTTTTCCAACGAGCCTTCGGGATTTGTACAGGCGGATAATTTGCACAGACATACTTTATTTATTGTAGATGAAGCTTCTATGATTTCGAACGATGGTTTGGATTCTTTCAGTTTCGGTTCGGGACGGTTGTTGGACGATTTGATTCATTATGTTTACAGCGGGGAAGGTTGCCGCCTGGTTCTTTTAGGCGATTCGGCGCAATTACCGCCTGTTTTACAAACCGAAAGTCCGGCTCTGGACATTGAAGTCCTAAAAGGCTATGGTTTGGAAGTGCATAGCATGACTTTGACGCAAGTTGTCCGCCAGGCCGAAATGTCGGGTATCTTGTCGAATGCCACGCTTTTACGAAAAACTTTGGATGAAAATAAAACGAATGAGTATCCACAAATCCGGTTAAAGAATTATCCCGACGTAAAGAAAATCAGCGGCGAGGAATTGATAGAAGCCATCAGCGATGCGTATAATCGCGACGGTCTGGAGGAAACGATTGTCATTGCCCGCTCAAATAAACGCACCGGGATTTTCAATAGCGGCGTCCGGAACCGGATTCTTTTACGGGAAGAAGAATTGACTTCCGGCGATCTGTTGATGGTGGCCAAAAATAATTATTATTGGGCAAAAAACGAAGAAACGATGGATTTTATTGCGAACGGCGATTTGATGCAAGTGCTTCGGGTGAGGAAAGTACAGGAATTGTATGATTTTCATTTTTGTGATGTTTTGGTGCGTTTTCCCGATTATGAAGTGGAAATGGAAGTCAAAATCCTTTTGGAAACCTTGCATACCGATTCGCCGGCCTTACCGAAGGAAATGAGCGACAAACTGTTTTACAATATTTTAGCCGATTACGAAGACGTTCGCGGGAAACGGGAGAAAATGAAACGAATGAAGGAAAATCCGTATTTCAATGTGATTCAGGTGAAATACGCTTATGCGGTGACATGTCACAAAGCGCAGGGCGGACAATGGAAAAATGTCTTTCTGGATTTATCGTACGCGCCTCGCGAATATTTGGGAATTGATTATTACCGATGGCTTTATACGGCTTTTACGCGGGCTTCGGAGCGGATTTTTTTGATTAATCCGGTAAAAGAAATGATAGAACCTGCGCATTAATTTTGGAGACAATTTAATTTTTGATTAATTTTGCCGCTAAATGGAAACTATCATCAAGAAAATGAGTTTTAAAAAAGAAATTGAACTATATTTGGAGCAAATTTCCATATTGGAAGAATCATTCCGGAAAGTGAAGGACCTGGATACTTTGCCATTATCGTTTTTCAGCACTTCGTTGGATATTTTAAACCAATTGAAAAATGGGCTTTACGAACTGGAATCCTCACAATTTCAAATGATGGCGGTGCATTTGAACGAGAGCAAGGAAAAATTATCACAAAATGAATCCGTTGCGTGGAATGAGCCTGTCGTAAGGAATGAGTTTGTCGCGGGAAATGAGCCTATCGTGGGGAATGAGCTTGTCGCGGGGAATGAGCTTGTCACGGGGAATGAGCTTGTCGAATTCCTGGGAGATAAAATCAGCAAAAAACTATACGCGGACTTGACTAAATCATTGACTGTCAATCAACGCTTTATGTTTCTACGGGACTTGTTCAAGGGAAATGAAAAGGAGATGAACCAAACGCTTGCTCATCTCAATTCGTTGAAAACTTTGGAAAGTGCATTGGATTATTTGAACAACAATCATCCGGTTCAATGGGAAACCGAATCGGGGATTGCTTTTAAGGAACTGTTGGAAAAGCATTTTGTCTGAAAATGCCGGATAAAAGTAAATTATATTTAGTGCCTACTCCGGTGGGAAATCTGGAAGATATGACTTTCAGAGCCCTTCGGATTCTGAAGGAAGTCGAAGTGATTTTAGCAGAAGATACGAGGACGACGGGATTTTTATTGAAGCATTTCGACATAAAAAATAAAATGCTTTCCCATCACAAATTTAATGAACATCAAACGGTTGAGGGAATCGTTTCGCGGATAAAAGCCGGCGAAAGCGTCGCTTTGGTTTCCGATGCCGGTACGCCGGGAATTTCCGATCCCGGTTTTTTACTGGTTCGCGAATGTATATCCCAAGGTGTTGAAGTAGAATGTCTTCCTGGAGCGACAGCTTTTGTACCGGCGCTTGTAGATTCCGGATTGCCGGCAGAGAGGTTTGTATTTGAAGGCTTTCTTCCACAAAAAAAAGGGCGTCAAAGCCGCTTGAAAGAATTGGCCGAAGAAACCCGGACGATGATTTTTTACGAATCGCCTTTTCGAGTAGTGAAAACGTTGACTCAATTATCGGAATATCTGGGCGCGGAGAGAAAAGCTTCTGTTTCAAGGGAAATTTCTAAATTGCATGAGCAAACCGTACGAGGCGCTTTGAATGAATTGATAAGCTATTTTACTCAAAACGAGCCACGTGGAGAGTTTGTGCTTGTCGTTGCAGGCAAAGCCCGAAGCAATCCGGAAAAGGAATACGGAGAAAAGGTATAATTATATTAATCACTTAAAAAAATTAGAAAACAATGAAAAAATTATTATTATTTTGTGGCATATTGGCTATGATTTTATCCTCTTGCGGAAAAAATTCGGCCGACTATAAAGCGCTGAAAGCTCAGCATGACTCTTTGCTTGTTGTTAATGCTCAGAATACAACTGAATTGGATGAAATTGTTTCCCTTTTGAATGAAGTGGAAGAGAATTTTAACAGCATTAAATCTGCTGAGAATTATTTGACCGTTCAGTCGAATACGCCGGGGGAATTGTCGCCGTCGGCGAAAGATAAAATTCGTGCCGACATGCAGTTTGTTACGGAAACTTTGAGTAAAAACAAGGAAAAAATCGCCGAGTTGGAAAAGAAACTGAAAAGTTCGGCCATTCAGTCTAAACAATTGCAACAAACTTTGGATAACCTTCGGATTCAGTTGGATGAAAAAACGACGGCCTTGGTTGCCTTGAATGAAGAATTAGAACGTAAAGACCGGAAAATCGCCGAATTAAGCGATAATATACTCACGCTTTCAAAAGACGTTCAAGAATTGAAAGTACATTCGGATACGCAACAACAAACCATTGAAACTCAAACAAGAGAATTGAATACGGTTTATTATTGTTATGGCACGTCGAAAGAATTGAAAAACCAGGGTATCCTGAAAAGTGGACAATTGGGCGTCAATTTCAATAAGGATTATTTCATCCGGGTTAAAGATATGAATAAGTTAGAGCTTATTTCATTGAAAGCTAAAAAAGGTAAACTTGTTTCGAAACATCCCGACGGTTCGTATGAATTTACTAAAGACGCTAATAATCAAGCCGAATTGAAGATATTAGACCCCAAAAACTTTTGGAGTTTAACAAAGTATCTGGTTGTTGAAGTAGATATGTAATAAAAAATTTGTATATTTGCAGTCCCAAGCGAAAGTAGCTCAGTTGGCAGAGCACGACCTTCCCAAGGTCGGGGTCGCGGGTTCGAGCCCCGTTTTTCGCTCAGAGTGATTTTTTCGTATCATACAGCCCCCAGTTGTTGCACTTCACTGGGGGTTATTTTAATATCTTTGATTAATAAGACAAATTATGGCAAAAATCAAACCATTTAAGGGAATTCGTCCTCCCAAAAATTATGTAACCAAGGTTGCTTCCCGCCCATACGATGTACTAAGTTCGGAAGAAGCAAGAGCCGAAGCGGCAGGTAACGAAAAATCTTTGTATCACATCATTAAACCGGAAATTGATTTTCCGGCGGGAAAAGATGAACACGACCCCGATGTGTATGACAAAGCAGTCGAAAATTTCAAACGATTCAAAGAAAAAGGCTGGCTGGTTCAGGACGAAAAGGAAAACTATTATGTATATGCACAAACCATGAATGGACGCACCCAATACGGATTGGTCGTTTGTTCGTATGTAAACGATTACATGACAGGTCTTATCAAAAAACATGAATTGACACGGAAAGACAAGGAAGAAGACCGCATGAAACATGTTCGTATCAACAATGCAAACATTGAACCGGTATTTTTTGCTTATCCCGACAATCCGGCGCTTGAAGCAACTGTCTCGGAAATCGTAAAGCAAACGCCTGAGTATGATTTTGTTTCTTCCGATGGTATCGGCCATCATTTTTGGGTGATTAGCGACGAAGCCGTGATTCAAAAAATCACGGAGCTTTTTGCAAAAATACCTTATTTATATATAGCCGACGGACATCACCGTTCGGCTGCGGCAGCCCTGGTAGGCGCCGGGAAAGCCAAACAAAATCCGTATCACACCGGAAAAGAAGAATACAATTATTTCATGGCGGTTTGTTTTCCTGCCAACCAGTTGAAAATCATGGATTACAATCGCGTTGTGAAAGACTTGAACGGCTTGACTCCCGATGAATTTCTGGTTAAATTGAGCGCTGATTTTCAGGTAACAGACCAAGGCGAAGCTATTTATCATCCCCAAAAATTGCATAATTTTTCTTTATATTTGGGTGGACATTGGTATTCCTTAGACGCCAAACCGGGGACTTACAATGACAATGACCCCATTGGCGTACTTGACGTAACGATTTCATCCAATTTAATTTTGGATAAAATTTTGGGAATAAAAGACTTGCGTACCGATAAGCGGGTTGACTTCGTCGGCGGGCTTCGCGGCCTGGAAGAACTGAAACGTCGCGTGGACAGCGGGGAAATGCTTGCAGCGCTTGCCCTTTATCCGGTTTCGATGAAGCAGTTGATAGACATAGCCGATACGGGAAATATTATGCCGCCGAAAACAACCTGGTTTGAACCGAAGTTGCGTTCGGGACTGGTAATCCATGAATTGAGTTAAATTACATATTAGTTTTTATCTTTTAATTTATTCACAAATGAAACAGACCGATTTAATACAACATTTTCAGACAGAAGGAACTGTAATATCCGTAGCGCCTTTGGGAGCCGGACACATCAACGATTCGTTCCTCGTAAAAACAGGAGAAACAGATAAACCCGATTACTTGTTGCAAAGGATTAATCACCATATATTTAAAGATGTGGAACTGTTACAGAACAATATCCTGCACGTTACCAACCATATCCGTAAGAAACTGATTGAAAAAGGAGAAACGGGCATTGAGCGGAAAACATTGACCATTATTCCGGCAAAAGACGGAAAATTGTTTTATTTCGACGGGGAAAATTACTGGCGGGTATATCTTTTCATTCAAGGAGGAAAAAGTTATGACGCTATTACGCCCGCCCTGGCATACTCTGCCGGAAAAGCTTTCGGTGAATTTCAGTCATATCTGTCCGATATTCCCGAAAAAATTTATGAAACGATTCCCAATTTCCACAATATGGAATTCCGCTTGGAACAATTCCGGGAAGCCGTAGCCAACGATAGCGCCGGTCGCGTAGCAGACCATCCGGAAATTATTGCGGCAATCGAATCCCGCGCGGAAGAAATGACCCGGGTAGAACGAATGGGGCGCGAAGGAAAACTGCCCAAACGTATCAATCATTGCGATACCAAAGTAAATAATGTGTTGTTTGACGAGGAAGGGAAAGTACTCTGTGTCGTCGATCTGGATACCGTGATGCCCGGATATGTTGTTTCGGATTTTGGGGATTTTATCAGGACAGGCGCCAATACCGGAGCGGAAGACGACGCTAATCTGGAAAACATAAGCGTTGATTTGGATATTTATGCAAGTTACGCCAAGGGTTATCTGGAAACAGCGCGTTCTTTTTTATTACCGGTGGAAATCGAACTTCTGCCTTTCGGCGCACGCTTATTGACTTATATGCAAACCGTCCGTTTCTTTACCGACTACCTGAACGGCGATACTTATTATAAGATTCATTTCCCGGAACATAATTTGCAACGAACTAAAGCGCAGTTGAAATTATTGACGGATTTGGAAGAAAAGCGGGATAAACTCGTTTTGAAATAATTCGCGCGGATTATTTGGATAATATCACTAAAAAGACTACCTTTGCACCCGTCTTTAAAAGTCTCCGTAGCTCAGTTGGTAGAGCAAATGACTCTTAATCATTGGGTCCAGGGTTCGAGTCCCTGCGGGGACACAGATACGGAAGCAGTTACAAAAAGTAGCTGCTTTTTTTAGTGTGGGTTTGTGGTGGTTTTAGTGGGTTTGTGATTTGAAGAAGAAATTTTAATACAGAAAACTTGCAGGATATAAAAATATATCTTACCTTTGTATCATAACCATAAAGAAAAAAAGAAATGCCAACATTATTAATTTTATTCGGTCTAAGGTTTTATTTCTACTTACGGGATCATGAACCTATTCATATACACGTTCAAAGCGGAGACGGCGAAGCAAAATTTGAAATAGAAACAGACATTAAGCTTATTTATAACCACGGATTGAAACCTAAAGACATTCGTTTGGCAGAAAGTATTTTGGAAGAAAACAAGGAAAATTTTATTGCTGAATGGAAAAAAGCATTTGAAGGGAAAAAATAAAAGAGCGATGGAAACAAGATTAAAAATAAAAAAACTATGGTTTGATGACAATAAGATTTTCATTCTGACCGATGACGGCAAAGAGTTTTGGCAGTCGCTTCTTTGGTATCATCGTTTGCAAGATGCAACCAACGAGCAGCGGAATAATTACAATATATCTTACTCCGGCATACACTGGCCGGACGTGGACGAAGACATCTCATTTGAAAGTTTTCTTTACGACGATCCCGAACCTTCCGGCATCTCCCGCTTGTTTCTTACACATCCCGAATTAAACGCATCGGCAATTGCCCGACAGATGGGAATACAGCAAAGCCTTTTAGCTGCCTATATTCGTGGAACAAAAAAACCATCCCCGGTTCGCGAAAATGAAATTAAAACCGCAATCAGGCAAATAGGGAAAAAACTATTAGAAATCTAAAGATACTGCTCCCTCGAAAGAGCAGTTTTTTGTCTGCAAAACGTTGTATAGCTAAGCACATTTTTATATCTTTGCACAATGAAGCAGGAAAACAGAGCCTAAAATATCCTCGCTTTATCGAATAATGAATGCAATAGGACGTAAAATGGAAAACAAATTAACAAATCTATTAAAGATAAAATACCCTATCATCCAGGGAGGAATGGTATGGTGCTGCGGTTGGCAGCTCGCATCGGCTGTGAGTAACAACGGCGGATTGGGACTTTTGGGCGCAGGCTCAATGACTCCCGAACTGTTGCGCGAACATATCATCAAATGTAAAGCTGCTACGGACAAGCCTTTTGGCGTAAATGTACCGCTGATTTACCATGAAATTGAAGGAATCATGAAAGTTATCATGGAAGAAGGCGTGAAAGTAGTTTTCAGTTCGGCCGGTAATCCGAAAACATGGACTCAACAGTTGAAAGATCACGGAATAATTGTCGTACACGTCGTTTCCAGTTCCAAATTTGCGCGAAAGGCTGAAGAAGCCGGCGTGGACGCTATCGTTGCCGAAGGTTTTGAAGCCGGAGGCCACAACGGAAAAGAGGAAACGACGACTATGACATTGATTCCACAAGTGAGAAAAGCAACCGGCTTGCCCTTAATCGCCGCCGGAGGCATTGCTACCGGAGCCGGATTGTTGGCAGCAATGAGCCTGGGCGCCGACGGCGTACAAATCGGCACGCGGTTTGCCCTTTCGGAAGAAAGTTCCGCCAGTTCCCCATTCAAAAAACGGTGTACGGAATTGCAGGAAGGGGATACCTTTCTGGCTTTGAAAAAATTATCTCCTACCCGGTTGGTTAAAAACCCTTTTTTCGACAAAGTGAAAGAAGCGGAAGACCGGGGCGCGTCAGCCGAAGAATTACTCCAATTGTTGGGACGCGGACGTTCCAAACTCGGTATCTTCGAAGGCGATTTGACGGAAGGCGAACTCGAAATCGGACAAATTGCGTCGTTGATTGACCGAATCGAACCGGTAGAAACGATTATGAAGCAAATTGCCGATGAATATAATCACTCGCTAAGCCTTTTACAGAAAATTTAAGTTGATTTTTCGTAAAAATTGCCTACCTTTGTGCCCGAAAATAATAATTATTAAATAAAACTATCTTATGATTAATGCACAAGATATTAAAAACGGAACTTGTATCCGGATGGATGGAAGATTGTACTTTGTCATTGAATTTTTGCACGTAAAACCGGGAAAAGGCAATACTTTCATGCGCACAACCCTCAAAGATGTTATTGACGGCCGCGTCATCGAACGCCGCTTTAATATCGGTGAAAAATTGGAAGATGTACGGGTAGAACGTCGCCCATATCAGTATTTATACAAAGAAGGCGAGGACTATATTTTTATGAATCAGGAGACATTTGAACAATATCCTATCGCTCATAGCTTGATAAACGGAGTGGATTTTCTTCTCGAAGGAATGGTTTTGGACGTCGTTTCCGATGCTTCGACGGAAACCGTACTTTATGCCGATATGCCGGTTAAAGTTCAGATGAAAATTACTTATACCGAACCGGGACTGAGAGGTGATACTGCAACCAACACCCTAAAACCTGCCACAGTCGAATCGGGGGCTACAGTGCGGGTTCCGCTTTTTATCAACGAAGGCGAATTGATAGAAATTGATACCCGCGATGGTTCCTATGTGGGTAGAGCGAAATAAACCGAGATACGTATCAAAAAGCTTTGTCTTTTGATATACTTCCATTTAATCCGAAACATCTATGAGTACAACCAAACTAAGCGTGAAAGATTGGTCTCCCGACGACCAACCGAGGGAAAAGCTCCTGGCAAAAGGAGTAAATTCCTTGAGTGATGCGGAGTTATTAGCTATCATCATCGGATCGGGAAATACGGAAGAAACGTCTGTGGAATTATCCCAGCGCATTCTTCAAGCGGCAGCAAATAGCATCAACCGTCTGGGTAAATTATCAGTCAATCATTTGGTATCCAACTTCAAAGGAATTGGAAACGCCAAAGCTATCAGCATTGTCGCCGCTCTCGAATTAGGGAAAAGAAGAAAAGCGGAAGACACGGAAAGCCGGAAACAAATCCTTTGCAGCATGGATATCTACAACTATTTTTACTCCATGCTTTGCGACTTACAGTGTGAAGAACTTTGGGCTTTGTTTATGAACAATGCCTGTCGAATTATCGACCGGGTCAAAATCAGTCAGGGAGGCGTCGGACAAACGCTTGTTGACGGAAAACTGATTTATAAAGAAGCGCTTACCCGATTGGCTTCAGGTGTAATCCTCTGTCATAACCACCCTTCCGGAAATTCCAAACCCAGCAATCAGGATGATGAACTGACTTTCCGGATAAAAAAGGGATTGCAGTTGCTTGAAATTTCTTTGCTTGATCACCTGATTTTTTGTGAAGGAAAATATTATAGTTATGCTGATGAGGGGAGAATATAAATATAAAAAGAATATTTT
>JAISXN010000193.1 GCA_031270525.1 Candidatus Symbiothrix sp.
CGCATTTTTGAACTGTGCCGGTATGTTTCCGAAATATCCCGCCGTCCGATTCCCGAAGCGAAACCCGTCAGCGGACGATGGGCTGTCAGCCACGAATCGGGCATCCACGTGCGCGGAACGCTTGCCGACGTCCTCTCGTTTCAGGCATTCGACGGCAAAACAGTCGGCAGGGAAACGATGGAAATCTGCTACGGCAAACATTCGGGACGGGCGGGGCAAAAGAAAACATTCCCTTTGTCCCACAGCGGAGTACCGCTTCTGCCAATTCTTACCTAAGCGTTTACTCTCGCCATTCCCAATAGCAGGAAGAAAGCGAGAATGATATTGGGTGGAATCCAAGACCGGTCAATATCAATGATATTGGACGGAATCCAATTCAATTCCGAATAATATCATTGATATTGGACAGAATTCAATTCAATTCCGTTTAATATCATTGATATTGGACAGAATTTAATCGCGGTCAATATCAATGATATTGGTTATATATACAAATAATTTAAAAACAAAAAGTTTAAATGAAATCCGGTTTATGTAATAAATAAGCATTACCTTTGTATCCTAAATCTTCAAAGAATGAACAAACATATTTTCGTTGTTTTTCTTTGCCTGTTGTCAGGCATTTCCACTATCTCGGGACAAGACCCTGTATTTAACACACTGAAATCGGAATTAGACCGTAATTTTTCGGTTCTGAAAACCCAGCCTGTTCCTGCGTATTACATTTTCCTTCGAACGGATGAATATCAATCCATGACTTGCGCCGGAAGATTGGGACGTTTACAGACAGCTCCGAAATTGGACAGTCCGACTCATGTTTTGTCTTCCGGACTTCGCGTAGGCGACAGAGATTTGGATAATACCCACGAAATCAGGGAGTCCGGACAAGGTAGTTACAACGATGTACGAATCGAAGCCGGTTACGTTCCCATTGATAACAATCCCGATGTGCTGAAAAAAACGATTTGGCTGCAATTAGATAATTTGTACAAAGACGATGTTCAAATCTATGAGCAAATCAAGGCCAACATGGCTGTAAAAGTAGAACAGGAAGATAAATCGCCCGATTTCTCAGTCGAAAAAGCAGAAAGTTATTACGAAGCGCCTATCGCATGGGAATCGCTGCATATCGACCCGAAAGTCTGGGAAGAAAAAGTGAAGAAATATTCCCGAATCTTTGATGAAAACAGCGACCTCCTGGATGGCTCCGCCCACCTGTCGGCCACTCTTACCCGAAAAATATTTGTCGATACCGAAGGACGCGAAATAGCACAAAACTCGGTCAGCTTTCAGTTGGCGTTAGCAGCCGATGCGCTTGCCGACGACGGTATGCATTTGCCGCTTTATAAAACCTGGATGGGTTTTTCATTGTCGGAATTACCTTCCGATGAAGAAGTTATGAAGGCAGCACGCGAAATGAGCGAAATGCTTTCCAAACTCAAAAAAGCGCCGGTAGTAGAATCGTTCTCCGGACCGGCTATTCTTTCGCCCGAAGCGGCCGGCGTATTTTTCCATGAAATATTCGGACATCGCGTCGAAGGTTCGCGTTTGAAACAGGAAAATGATGCACAGACTTTCAAAAAGAAAGTCGGCGAACGGGTATTACCCAAGCAACTTTCAGTCATCTTCGACCCGACTTTGAAATATTTTCGGGGAATAACACCTTTAAATGGTTATTATGTATTCGATGACGAAGGGATTCGCGGACAAAGAACGGAAATCGTACGAAACGGAATATTAAAAGGATTCCTGATGTCGCGCACACCCATCGAAGGATTTGCTCATTCCAACGGACATGGGCGGGCGCAAACAGGCTTAGACCAAATTTCCCGCCAATCCAACTTAATAGTCGAAAGTTCCCAGAAACTCAGCAGGGAAGAATTATTCAAACAGTTGCGCAAAGAGGCCAAAGCGCAAGGCAAAGAATATGCATATTATTTTAAGGACGTTTCCGGCGGATTCACCAATACCAACCGCTATTCTCCCAATGCTTTCAATGTTACGCCTTTAGTCGTTTACCGGATTTATACCGACGGACGTCCCGACGAATTGGTGCGTGGCGTGGATTTGGTAGGAACGCCTTTGGCAATGTTTGCGCAAATCAGCGCTTGCGGGGATGAATATGCGGTCTTTAACGGAACTTGCGGAGCCGAATCGGGTTCGATACCGGTTTCCTGCGCTGCGCCGGCGCTTTTGGTTAAACAAATCGAAACGCAGAAACGAGCCAAAAGTCAATCGCAACCGCCGATTCTTTCCAAACCGGAAGGAAAGGATATTCCTCAAGCTTCCGACATCATTTCTACGTCTATCGCAAAGGAAACGGAACGTGCTTTGCAAGGTCTCCGGTTGCCCGGACTACAAGCGCCTTTTTTTATTGCTTATACCGTCGGAGACGTTAAACAATTGATAGTGAATGCTTCAAACGGAAGCATCGTTAATTCAAAATATATGCCTTACAGGGGAAGCTCCGCCCGCTTATTGATAGGAGATTATCAATGTACGGACGAAAATTTCACCGGGTCTACCGGCGGTTCGGTAGGTTATGACGGAACTATCTGCGCAGACAACGATGAAGCCGGAATCCGGTACACCGTTTGGCGGGATTTGGACGCAATTTACAAAAATGCGGCGGAAGTGTATCAACAAAAACTTTCCGCTATCAAACAATTGAATATTCCGGCGAAGAATCTGGAATTGCCCGATTGGGACAAAACGGAACCTGTTGTAATGAACAACATCCCGCTTCCCGACATTGATTTTAATGCATCAATTTATGAAGAGTATGCCAAAGCGGCTTCTGCCGTTTTCAACGATTACAAAGAAATATTTAATTCCAGTGTTTCGGTATTTGTTTATTCGGCAGTTATTTATGTATATAATACGGAAAAATCGTCACTCCGTGTGCCTTTGGTTTTCGCTTCCATTAAATCGACTGCACAAATCAAAACAGAGGAAGGCGAAGATTTGCAGAACGGTTTTGACTTAACGGTGGGAAATCCGGAAGAATTTCCCGGCATCGAAGAACTCAGGAAAAGATGCAAAGAACTGGCGGAAAATCTGATAGAAGAAGCGCAAGCGCCTAAATTGAACGAATCGTACTCCGGTCCGGTTTTATTTGAAGGCAATCCGGTGAACCGGACATTTTACGGCAATTTCTTCTACGGAGATAATTCATTAATCGCTGAAAGAAAACCACTTACGCCGGATGGCGTATCATACGGCGGCAACAGCCTGGAAGAAATGATAAACAAACGGATTACCGCTAAAGAAATCATTATCGAAGACTTAACCGGAACGTCCGAATACAATGGCGTAAAACTGTTGGGTTACGTACCGGTTGACGCTCAAGCCGTAATTCCGCCTGCCAAATTGACGCTGGTTGAAAACGGAATCCTCAAAACTTTGCTGAACGACCGGGTGCCGACAGAGAAAGTGCCTCATTCCAATGGACATGCAATGTTTACTTCGGGCGTCGGATACGCTACCAATACAGGCGTTGTCAGGATGACGAATACCTTGCAAAAACCGAAGGAGGAATTGCGCAAAGACCTCTTCCGGATAGCCAAAGAAGAGGGTTATGATTATGCTTACATTGTGAAAGGCAGTACCGACAGGATGCAGTTGTATCAGGTCAATACAACCGACGGTACGGAAAAAAGGGTTCGTTCGGCGACAATTAAGAATTTGAATCTTCAAGCTTTCAAGAAAATTGTCGGCGTTTCGGACAAAGAATTGATTTATAACGGAATGGCCGAAAACCTAATCTCTATCATTACACCGGATGCGATTTTGTTTGAGGATTTACAGGTACAAAATGACGGAGTAGATAATTTCAGGAGGCCTCCTTTAGTGCAATCGTCATTGCGAGCTCCGAAGTAGCGAAGCAATCCCGTATTATTCCTGGATTGCTTCGGGCAAGCCCTCGCAATGGCGTAGGTAAAACAAAAAAACCACAGGTGAGAACCTGTGGCTTTTTATTCACTGTAAATTTATGAAAACGAGGTGATTACATCATACCACCCATTCCGCCACCCATTGGAGGCATAGCCGGAGCGGGATTATCTTCTTTCTTTTCGCTGATTACACATTCGGTCGTCAGGAACATACCGGCGATAGATGCGGCATTTTCCAAAGCAACGCGGGTAACTTTCGTCGGGTCGATAACGCCGGCTTTGTACAGATTTTCGTAAACATCGGTACGGGCATTGTAACCGAAATCGGCTTTGCCTTCCCTTACTTTCTGAACGACTACGGCGCCTTCTTTTCCGGCATTTTCGACAATCTGGCGAAGCGGTTCTTCGATAGCGCGTTTGACGAT
>JAISXN010000056.1 GCA_031270525.1 Candidatus Symbiothrix sp.
TGAAGATTTAAGGCTCGCCACCTTAAAATTAAGACAAAAAAGCCTTCCTGCAAGGCTTACAACTAAATTAAGCCGCTAATTTGAGTATAAACTTAACAATTACAGAAAGGCGCAGCAAAAGTACGAAATGATTTTAATTTTCCCAAAGCTCCGCAAGGACGGGGAGTTGGACGTGTCTCATCGGTAAAATACGGATGGGTTGTGTGTGAAAGTGATTAATTTAATTTATTAAAAAATGAAAAAAACAAATTATGAAACATATATTGATTATTTTTGCAGTACTATTCATCACCAATTCGCTATTTGCGCAATTTAGTGTTCATCTGAATTACTCGGAAGCAACAAAAGCAGGTATTGGGATCGGATATGATTTCAATAAACGATTTTGGAGCACCTTAATCCTTTCGCGTGGAATTATTGGTGAAACTGAGACTGAAACTGTTTTGGAACGCTTTGATATATATAATATTAGCACTGATATTTCCGTAAAATATAATCTTATATCCCAAAATTATTACGATATATATTTTGGAGTAGGCGCTTTATTCAATATTGAGTCTAACCCTGCCGCTTTTTTTACGGTACCTGTCGGCTTGCGGATTCGTCCTTTTGAAAAGCTAAATAAAATAGCGTTTCAGATAGAACTTCAACCGGCAATGAGGACGGATATGGATGATTATTTATTCGGTAAATTAGGAATAAGTTATTATTTTTGAAGAAATTGAATTAAGTCGATTATTATGGAAGTCGTGTAATGCGGCTTCCATTTATTTTACAGTTACCATTGTCGCCCCAAGTCCATATTCCCTAAACGAAGCATCCTGAACCGGATAGTTTTTGTACTTTGCTTTCAATTCGGCCAAAACAGCATTTCTCAAAACGCCTTCGCCTTTACCATGTATAAAAACGATTTTCTGCCCTTTTTTATTTTTGTTTTCTTCCAGGGTTTTCCGGAACGCATCTAATTGAACATTCAGTATATCCGTATTAGTCAAACCTTTGGTCGAATCGAGCAATTGATTGATATGCAAATCTACTTCGAGAATGGGAGCTGATTTTTCTTTTTTAGCCGGTTTAGGTTGATGATGCGGGAAATCCGCTTTGGCTTTTTGAGTCATCGCTTCCTGCAAATCGGAAGCCGAAACCAGCATCTCCCTTGCTGCCGTGTCATTCACGACCAGCGGATAAATCAGCGCTTCTTCATCGAAAAAGTCATTTTCACGAAAACTGTGCAGTTTGTAGAATTTCACGCCATCAATGCGGAGTTCTATACTGTAAGCATTTTTCAAACCGAAAGGTCTGTTTTTTTTGAACGCAATGAATTGAATACAAATCCGTTCCAAATCATTGAGTTGTTCTTTGGAAAACTCTTCGATGAAAAGGCGGGTATTGGGTTCGATGATTTCGGAATGTCGGCTTATCCAAGCATTATTTTGCCGGTTCATGTAGTTGAAAAAGAGAAAATAATTGCTATTGTTTACTAAAAAAGCCTCAAAATTGGTTTTTCCCAACATTTTTATATCCAAAGGCAAATATGCCAGATAAACATTGAGCCTGTCGCCGCCGGGGCGTTCAACAGCTTCATGTTTTGCGGGTTCGGATTTGGGCGGTTCCGGTAAAGGCTCCGGTTTGAGTAATACGGATTGGGAAGCCGTCTTAACCGGTTTTCCGTCGGATTCGACGACAATACATTCGCGAATCAGCGCAGGCGTTTCAAATCCGTCTTCTTCTTCTACCCAGACGATATCTTTGTTCTTGAATCTTTTTACAGTTCCTCCGCCTATGGCGTTCAAGTATCGGACTTTGTCTCCTATTTTCATGTTTACTTATATGATTAATTGCCGGTGCAAATTTACTGTAAATAATTGGGATTCGGCATGGGCAGGTAAAAATAAATGCTCAATATTTATGTATGCTTGCGGGTAGTTTCGTTTATTTGATGTACTTTTGCGGGAAAGAAAATAGAAAGAAATGATACAAACGCAAAACATCCCAATCGCTGATTACAACTACAATCTCCCCGAAGAAAATATTGCTAAATTCCCTCTACTCCAAAGAGATAAATCCAAATTGTTGATTTGGAAAAACGGGCAAATTTCCGAAAACATCTTTCAAAATCTTAGCGAATACATTCCCGAAAATGCCCTTTTGGTTTTCAATAATACCAAAGTGATTCAAGCACGGATGCTTTTCCAAAAACCAAGCGGCGCACAAATTGAAATTTTCTGCCTTGAACCGGAAGAACCGGCCGATTACGCCCAAGTTTTCGCACGAACCCAATCCTGTGTCTGGCGATGTTTAATCGGAAATGCCAAGAGATGGAAGGGGGGGAAATTGGATAAACAGATACACGGTACACGGTGTTCGGTTGAACGGCTGGAGTCGCAGGGAGAGACGCATTCGGTTCGTTTTGAGTGGGATAATTCCGAATTGACTTTCGCCGATATTTTGGAACTTGGCGGCGAATTGCCGATTCCTCCCTATCTGAATCGCAAGACGGAAGAAAGCGACAAGGAAACGTATCAAACGATTTACTCTAAAATCAAAGGTTCGGTAGCCGCGCCGACGGCCGGTTTGCATTTCACCGAAGCCGTTTTTCAATCTCTAAGAGAGAAAAAAATTAACTTTGAAGAACTTACCTTGCATGTAGG
>JAISXN010000048.1 GCA_031270525.1 Candidatus Symbiothrix sp.
CTTAAATCTTCCATCTTTAGACCCCATTCCCGACGAACAACTTTTTACTTTTTTGATGGCATAACTTTAGGTGGTCACTTTCCACCGTTTTTAAGGGGTCAATTTTACCGTTTTTTCCAATATATGCAAACATTTGATGGCCTTTTTTTGACTGTTTTTATTATCCCTGTGCGGATACTTTTTTTGAATAGGTCGCCTTGCGGATATTCATTTAATATATCTATTCCTGTTGATAAATGCTTGGTTTTTGCCGCAGTCAATGCATCCAGTGCTAAATCATAAGGTTTTCCTTCCAGACTTTTTTTAGTCGCAGGCGGTAATTTTCCTTTGAATACCCATTCCGGAAGAATGTTGCCTGAGTTGGCGTCGTACTTGTATATGGTATCTGACATAAATGCACACATATAGACAAATTCTTTTGATTTTGCCACTTTTGCCATTTCCCGACCAAATCCTACAGTCATGTTTCCAGTGGCAAGATAGGGAATATAATCTTTCCTTTCCATTTTTTTACTGTCTAATATTCCAAAATTAAACGAGGAATTATTGTCGTTGTTGAGTGTCAATATTAAATATCTGTCGTCGATGTTGGTAATGATTGAAGTGTTTCTGAGTAAAGATGCGTCGTATATCTCCCTGCCCAACAATTTTCCGGAATATGAATATTTGAATCGGGTCGATTTAATCAAATCTACAACATTTATTATGGCTGACTTCTTATCCAAGTAGAAATCAAAAACGGTTAATTGTTCTTCAGGACCCAGACCTGTTTTTCCTATTGCATTTAAAAATTTACCTTCATTATTGAACACAAATATTTTTTCATTTTCATCCATAATAAAAATCTTATTGTCGTCAAATTCTATTTTTTCAATCCATTTGATCAGGCAATCATCCGTCGTTTGTAATTTTACGAATTGACATTTATCAAGATTTTCCGAGATGATATCTTTCCGGGTTAATGAGTCCAAGCAGATATATGAAACATCATTGTATTTCAAACTGTCTTCCGGATTTTGTTTATATTGTTGCCTAAACCGACAATAATGAACTAATGTGAAAACATTAATCGCAAGCAAGAAAACAATGATAAACAGTAGAAATCTTTTTCTTTTCATTTTTTTAATTTTTTGTCGGTTACATTCAAATAGTTTTTCGCAACGATAACATCCTGTTGCTTAATCGTTTTTTCCGTCCAAACAGTCAATCCAATATTAGGTTGTAAGGCATCGGCGCGTTTCACGCGGCGTTTGCCCTCGTTTTGAACTGTCAAGAAATCCTTGACAGTTGCCTGCTCGTCCAATTCGCCCTCTTTGTAAATGTTGGGCTCATACGATTACTCCTTTGAGTGTATATACAAAACCCTTTTCCATACGAAGATTCACTCCATTTAGAACTTGGACGTCGCCGAAAGATTTTTGTATGGTTTTCAATTCTAACATTTTATTCCAGTATACATTGTACAAATCCCCAAAGTAAATCGCTTATAATCAACGTTTTCAAATCCGTTTTTTTCAAGAATCGCCGTCATTTCCCGGCCTTGCGGAAAAGCTTCAATGGAACTGGGCAAGTAACGATAAGCGGCATTATTGTTGGATATCCGGTTTCCTACCAGCGGAATTAGCTTTGAATAAAGCTGGTAAGCTTGCTTCACCGGAAAAAATTCCGGCGAAGTAAGTTCAAGAATCATTAGTTTCCCGCCGGGTTTCAATACCCGGAGAATTTCCTGCAAACTTTGGTCTAATTTCTCGAAATTGCGGACGCCGAAAGCAACCGTCGCCGCATCAAAAGAATTGTTTTCCAATTGTAAATCGGCGCAATCCTGTTTGTCAAAACCAATGATTCCGGTTAATCCGGCCTTTATAACTTTTTCCCGGCCGATGGCCGTCATTTTTTCGGAAAGGTCTATTCCGAGGATTTTTCCGGGTTTCAATAAACGATAGGCTTCGATAGCCAAATCGCCGGTTCCGGTAGCAATATCCAGAATCGTTTCCGGAGCAAGGTCTTTCAAAGCCAGAATCCCTTTTTTTCGCCAGGACTTATCAATTCCCAATGACAACGAATGATTCAGGAAATCATATTTTCCGGCGATTTCGTCGAACATCAACTCTACTTGCTCGCTTTTGGAAGCGCCGCTTGAAGCGTATGGAACTATTTTTTCTGCTTTATAACCCAAAATATTATTGCTTATTGAATGTTTCTGAATATAAGGCATTGTCGGAGAGCGTTTCCAAGGCTTTTTTCAAACCATCGTCGTTCCGCAAGGCATAAATGATTTCACCTTTGGCAAAATAATATTGCTTCATGATTTGCCGCGTCAAAAGGTCGGAAAGCTGGCTTCTATACAAATTCAAATCGCGGTCTAAATCCGGCTTTAACTTGTTTTCCAATGCTTTAAATTCTTCCGACGCTGTATCCGAATATCCTTCAAATTCCATAATATCTCTCAGGTTTTCGAGCGCTTTCCCGCTTTGACGGTCGTAGTTGAAATCTTTCGATTTCAGGAAATCCTTAAATTCGCCATAAATTTCATCTGTTATTGCGAATTTTTCGGGAGAG
Source organism: Candidatus Symbiothrix sp. (assembly GCA_031270525.1). Lineage (GTDB taxonomy): Bacteria > Bacteroidota > Bacteroidia > Bacteroidales > Azobacteroidaceae > Azobacteroides. The sequence goes on from JAISXN010000048.1 coordinate 2,560, forward strand.
TCGATGGCCGGATTTTTCGTACGCCATTGCACAACAAACTCAAAGAAAAGGTTTTCGGCTTCCAGATAATAGATCATAGCCGGAATTTTCTTTTCCTCAATGACAAAATCGGGTAAAATTCCGCCGCCGTCCCTGACCGAACGACCTTTGGACGTATAGAAAATCGAAGTCAGGCTGTCGGGAATGTAAGAAACGCTTCCATCATTGTTACGGTGCGAATAATCAATCGCTTGAATGCAGCGTCCGCTGGGAATGTAATATTTGGCCGTAGTCACTTTTAATTGTCCGTTGTAAGGCAACTGGCGTGGCGATTGCACCAAACCCTTTCCATAAGTGCGGTTTCCGATAATTACAGCCCTGTCCAGGTCCTGGAGTGTTCCTGCCAGAATTTCCGAAGCGGACGCCGACTGGCGATTGACCAGAACCGCCAAAGGAATAACCGAATCAATGGCTTGTTGCGTAGAGCGATAGGTTCTATCCAATTGACGAACTTTTCCTTTCATCGTCAGCAAAAGATTTCCCTTGGGAATGAAATAATTGAGTATTTCGAGACAATCTTCCACCACGCCGCCGCCGTTATCGCGGACGTCGATAACTAAGGAAGCGATACCCCTTGTTTTCAAATCTTCGAAAGCAGCTTTAACGCTTTGTGCGCTATGGGTGGTAAACCCCGAAAGATAAATATAACCGGTATTTCCTGGTAATACACCGTAATAAGTCACCGGGTCAATTTCTATCCGTTTCCGGCCGATGTTCGCTTCGCGCGGTTTTTTCTCGCCCGGACGTTGGAATTTGACTTTTACCGTTGTATTCGGTTGACCCTTCAGCCGTTCGCTGGCATACGAAGAGTTTCGTCCTTCCATCGTTTCGCCGTTGATTTCCAGTATAACATCGCCGGCTTGCAAACCGGCGCGTGCAGCAGGCATTCCTTCGAAAGGCTCATTAATAAATACAGTCCCTTTATAAGAGGATATTCCTGCGCCGATTCCGCCATATTCGCCGGTTGTGGTAACCAGAAAATCCGATAATTCTTCTTCCGGAATGTATTCAGTATAAGGGTCTAAGCGTTTCAGCATGAAGTCGATATTGTCGATCGTAGTTTTTCCGGCGTCAATGGAATCCACGTAAAACAGATTCAGTTCTTTGAACAAAGCGTTGTATATATCCAGATGTTTTGAAATCTCAAAACGCTCTTTCTCCGATAATTGGGCTTGAACAAAGTCACAGGATACCGACAGTATAAAACCGATTAATAATAATTTACGCATATATTTGTTATGATTTGGCATTTAAAATTTTATTGGCTTTTTTCCGTATTTCTTCCCATGTTTCAGGCGATAATTTAGTCCCGACTACCTGAATAATATAGTAAGAAAGCAAACTGCCTAACTGTGCACATTTTTCCAGACTTGCATCATGTATCATTCCGTAGAAAAAACCGGCGGCATAATAATCTCCCGCAGCAGTAGTATCTATTGGCTTGACTTTTTTATATACGGGAACATGTATCAATTCGTCGTTGTGTTTTATCCACGAACCCTTGTCCCCTTCTTTCTGGATAGCGATTTTTACATAGTGGGCGATCTCGTGTATCGCTTCGCCTGGAGAAGCTTTTCCGGTAAATGCGAGCGCTTCTTCTTCATTGGCAAATACAATATCAACATATTTTTCTACCAGTTTACAGATAAATGTGCGGTCGGAAGCAACGACATTAAAACTGGCCAAATCAAGCATAATTGTTAAACCCAAAGATTTTGCCGTTTTCATAATGCCTTCAATTAAATCATGATTCTGAACCAGATAACCTTCGACATACAAATGGGTATATTGTTCAAGGACAGACTTTTGTATTTCCGTTTCCCGCATACCGGCTGCAGCGCCGAGGTAAGTGCAGAAAGTACGTTCCCCATCGGGCGTAATCATGGCAATGGCCGTTCCCGAAAAACCGGATTCACGGATTAAGTGCAAATCAACACCGGCCTCCGTCAATTCGTTGATATAAAACTTTCCATATTCATCGTTTCCCACTTTGCCGATGTAACCGGACGGAGCTCCCAATTGTCTCAAAGCCAGCGAAGTGTTACTCACCGATCCGCCTGAGGTCATTTTGAGATCCATAGTCTCAATTTTCTCAAACAGCGCTTTTCGCATTTCTTCTTCTATCAGGTTCATACTCCCTTTTGCAACGTTCAGTTCTTTTAAGAGTTTCTCATCCGGTAGTTTTGCCAGAATATCTACCAGGGCGTTTCCAATTCCAAGTATATTCATTTTTTTAAAATTTTCTACAAAGATATTGCATATTTGGAAAAATACCATTACTTTTGCACCGCAATTTTATTGTTGCTGTTAAATTCTTCCTTAGCTCAGTTGGTTAGAGCATCTGACTGTTAATCAGAGGGTCCTTGGTTCAAGTCCAAGAGGGAGAGCTTAATAAAGGGTTAATAATGTAGAATAATCTTCCTTAGCTCAGTTGGTTAGAGCATCTGACTGTTAATCAGAGGGTCCTTGGTTCAAGTCCAAGAGGGAGAGCAAAGAGCAGTTGCAAGGGATTTGTAGCTGTTTTTTTTGTTTCTTCTGATAAATAATTTTAT
>JAISXN010000005.1 GCA_031270525.1 Candidatus Symbiothrix sp.
AATTAATCATGTTTTTATCTTTCGGGTTAAATCCGGTAGTATCTGAATAATCCAAATATTGCGGAGAAAAATTTTGCATTTGAAGCAAATTTTCGGGTAAAGTTGTACCTGAATAAATCGAAATTTCCACACCTGTTACCCCGTTGGACGGCAATGGCGGTACGAACAAATAGACTCCGAAAACTTCAACGGCATTTTCGATTGTAAATTCTTCGGCAAATTCCTTGGTTCCCAGATTATTACTTCCGTATGCAAAACCCGAATCAGGCGATCCCAAGGTTTTTACTTCCAATACATCGCCGGCGGGAAAATCCATGTTGTTTAAACGAAACAAGGGATTCTCTATATTCGGATCCATTCCCGTTTGTTGTTTTAGACCCTTATTATTCGGATCGAGATAAGTTTTCAATTGATTGTCCACATCGGAAGTTTCCTCACTCTTATATAGAATGGTAAAATAATCCGGATTGCCGTCGGGAGAAGAATTATTACAATACGAGGCCCCGCCGGATAAAGTGCCGATTACCAGTCCGTTTTTGTCAAACAGAGGAGACCCCGAAGATCCGCCGTAAGTAGAACCTATTGTCCAGCCGGGGACTTTCCAATGAGATTCATATTCAAAAACATTCGGCGATTGATAATTAACTATTGACAGATTGGAGTTCACTTTTCCGTATTTTTTTATCGCTGCGGACGGATGATGTAAATTGGTATACATTCCGGTTTTTCCGTTTTCCTCCATGTTCCAACCGGCATAGTAAGCATTATAATAAACCGGCGGTTTTTCGCGTAATTCCAATAAAGCCACATCCCTCTTTTCCACTATAGCGCGCGGATAAGCCTCGGCCATGGTCAGCTCTTCCGTCCCTTTCAACCGTGTTCCGCAAACCGGGCGATTATAATTAAAAAAGGTAATGACAGTCCCCGAAATGGTAGTATAATGCTCTCTGTTTTTATAAATTCCATATTCCAGACTGTCGTTTAAACAATGTACGGCAGTCAGGATATAAGGTGTGCCGTCGTTCTCCGTATTATTGACCAGAACGCCGGAACAGGCTATCGAACCGTCTATTATCAGTAAAACGGTCGAACGGACCAGACTTTCATCTATTTCCGAACACAAGGCGTCGGGCATACACGAAAATATACTGCCTCCATCGTTTCCCGGTTCTCTTTTCAAAAAATCGCGGTAATCATGGTTTACTTCCGAAACCATGAAATTTCCTTCAAACGAAACGCCGGCCGGCTCCGAATATTCAATGATAATGGATTCTCCCGCAACAGGTTGTATGGGCAGGATTTTTTCGGGAGAATTATTCCGGTAATCAAAACTGCCGATTACATGCGAATGGTCTTCATTGTAGACAAATAATTTTCCACCTTGCGGCAACTCAAAATCAGACAACAAAACATTAATCGAATAAGCGCCTTTGGAACGGATATGGATTTGCCAGATTTTTGTCCCGTCGGGAAGAACGGTCAAAGCAGCATCTTTTCTTTTTTCTATTTTCGTGAAAAATTTGTGTGCAAAACGATAACTCCTCTGCATATTCCGTTCATTCAATTGATCTTCCTGCAACACTGAATCCAAATCAAATGCAGGCATCTCAAACTTCCCCCCAAAGGAGGGATTTGCCGCAACAGAATACTCAATCGCATTACCCACAACTCCCCCCTTCAGGAGGCTGGGGGGCAAATTTTGCAGGAAAAAAGGTTTTCCTCCATGACTGATCTGGGCGGAAACTCCTGCGCCGGAAAGGGAAAATAAACTCAATAATAAAAAGAATAAACCGTTCCGTCTCATTTTTTTGTTCGTTAAAGAAGCAAAGTTACGATTATTCCCTGAAATTTCTTAACTTTGTGGACATTATTTTCAATTTTTTGTTAATGAAAGAATTTATCATTACCAACGTCGAAAGTGAAAAAGCCGTTTTAGTCGGCTTAATCACTGCAGGGCAAAGTGAGGAAAAAGCAAAAGAATATTTGGACGAATTGGATTTTTTGGCCGGTACGGCCGGTATCCAAGCGGTCAAACGTTTCACGCAACGTTTGGAAAAACCACATCCCGTTACTTTTGTGGGTACAGGCAAATTGAACGAAATCAAACAATTTACCGAAGATGAAGATAATGAAATCGGTTTGGTAATTTTTGACGACGAATTGAGTCCTAAACAGTTAAGGAATCTGGAAGCAGCTTTGAAAGTGAGAATTATGGATCGTACCAGCCTGATTCTTGATATTTTTGCAGCGCGGGCGCAAACAGCTTATGCTAAAGCGCAAGTCGAATTAGCGCAATACAATTATATGCTTCCCCGCCTGAAACGATTGTGGACGCACCTTGAACGACAGAGCGGAGGTGGCAGCGGGGGATTCCGGATGCGTGGCCCCGGCGAAACCCAGTTGGAAACCGACCGCCGGATTATCTTAGATAAAATTGCCAAGTTAAAAGAAGACTTGAAAGAAATCGACAAACAAAAATCCAGTCAGCGGAAAAACAGGGGAAAATTGGTGCGTGTAGCCTTAGTCGGTTATACAAATGTAGGGAAATCGACCTTGATGACACTCCTGAGTAAATCGGAAGTCTTTGCTGAAAATAAATTGTTCGCCACTTTAGATACCACTGTTCGCAAAGTGACTATCGAAAATCTGGCTTTCCTGCTTTCCGATACCGTCGGATTTATCCGTAAATTGCCGACCGAACTGATTGAATCGTTCAAATCGACCTTGGACGAAGTGCGCGAAGCCGACTTGTTGGTGCATATAGTTGATATTTCCCATTCTGCTTTTGAAGAGCAAATCGAAGTAGTCGCCCAAACTTTGAATGAAATCACAAAAGAAATGAAACCGGCTATCATCGCTTTCAATAAAATTGATTCATTTTCCTACGTCGAAAAAGATGCCGACGATTTGACGCCAAAAACAAAGGAAAATGTTTCCTTAGACGAATTGAAACAAACTTGGATGAATAAACTCCATGAAAATTGCGTGTTTATTTCTGCCCGGGAAAAACAAAATATCGAAGAACTTAAATCGTTGATGTACCTGAAAATACGTGAAATTCACGTGCAACGGTTTCCGTACAACGATTTTCTTTATCAGGATTACGAAGAATAATGCAATCATGGCATTTTCACAGCTTGTTATGGGATTTACGCGGGAATGACAATGAAATATAACACTGTATAAATATGTATCGAAAACTAACAAACGAAGAAATTAGTATCTTGGAATCCCGGTTTTGTAGTGCGGAAAATTGGGATACCGTTGAAGTCAGCAATGATTTCAATCCGATGAAAATCAGCAAAGTAACATTTTCCGGAAACATCAGAATCGGCAAATTGGATTCGGATTTTACTTCCGACGGTGGCATAAAAAAACCGGCCGGAATCCATAATGTTTGTATCCATAATTGCGAAATCGGCGACAACGTATTGATAGACAACGTACAAAACTATATCGCCAATTATCAAATCGGAAACAATACCGTTATCCAAAATGTAGACCGTTTACTGACGGAAGGAAAATCAAAATTCGGAAATGGCGTCGAAGTAGCCGTGTTGAACGAAACCGGCGGCAGGGAAGTAATGATTAATGATAAACTTACCGCGCACGTTGCCTATATTTTAGCGCTTTACCGCCACCGGCCGCAACTGGTACAAAGTTTATGTCGGATGATTCGGTTTTATGCCGACAAACATGCTTCGGAAATCGGAACAATCGGCAACAATGTCCGCATTATTAACTGCGGATTGATTCGTAATGTTAAAATCGGGAATAACGCATGTATTGAAGGCGCTCGCCGTTTGGAAAACGGAAGCATCAACAGCAACGAATTTGACCCTGTGTTTGTAGGCTATGGCGTAAATGCGGAAGACTTTATTATTTGTTCGGGCTCTCATGTAGATAACGGAGTGATGCTAACCCGCTGTTTCGTAGGACAAGCCTGCCGCCTGGGACACGCCTATTCGGCCGGCGATTCCCTATTTTTTAGTAATTGCCAGGGAGAAAACGGAGAAGCTTGCGCGATTTTCGCCGGACCCTATACGGTTACCCATCACAAATCCACTTTGTTGATTGCCGGTATGTTCTCCTTTATGAATGCAGGTTCAGGTTCAAACCAAAGCAACCACATGTACAAATTAGGACCTATCCATCAGGGAATTATCGAACGCGGCGGAAAAACGACCAGTGATTCCTATATTTTGTGGCCGGCAAAAATCGGAGCATTTTCATTGATTATGGGACGTCATTACCGAAATTCCGACACTTCCAATATGCCTTTTTCATACCTGATTGAAAGTAATGACGAAACCATTTTGGTTCCCGGCGTCAACCTCAAAAGTATCGGAACCATTCGCGATGCTCAAAAATTCCCCAAAAGAGATAACCGAAAAGACCCCAAAAAGTTAGACCAAATTAATTTTAATTTGTTAAGTCCTTATACCGTTCGGAAAATGTTTCGCGCTATCGACATCCTGCAAGGCTTGCAGGAAACCTGCGGATATACTTCCGAATATTATTCGTACCAAAGCTGTAAGATTAAAAATTCTTCGTTGAAAAGAGGAATCGAATTGTACAATATCGCTATCAAAAAATTTTTAGGAAACTCAATTATTTCAAGGTTAAACGAACATACCTATACTTCTGTCGAAGAAATGAGGGCGCGTCTGAAGCCCGACACCCAAGA
>JAISXN010000132.1 GCA_031270525.1 Candidatus Symbiothrix sp.
TGAAAAATATCCAAGGTTTTATAAATCTTGATATTTCATGCAAATTTTCACATGTTTGTGTGTTATATCAATTATTTCATGTAAATTTGTGAGTAATAATTAAAATCCTAAAAATTATTCATGAAACGAAGAGATTTTTTAAAGACAGGAGGAATCGCGTTGACGGGAAGTCTTGCTTTTCCCGATATGATGTATGCCCAAATGAATAAAGAAGAAGATGCTCCGATAACGATGTTAAACCATTTTAATGTAACGGAAAGCGATTTGAGAAAAGTAATAGCTGTCGCTTTGGAAAAAGGCGGTGACTATGCCGATTTGTTTTTTGAACACACATTTTCCAACTCGTTGGTTTTACAAGACCGTGCCGTAAATCGCGCCTTTTCGAATATTGATTACGGCGTAGGAATCCGTGTCGTATCCGGCGACCAGCAGGGATACGCTTTTGTTGAAAATACCGATGTAAACGAAATGATTAAAGCGGCGAGGGTAGCTTCCCGCATCGCAAACGGTACGGCCAAAACACCGCCTGTCAAGGTCGACGAAAAGACTTTCAAGACGCATTATCCCATCCTTAAATCATGGGAAGATGAATCCGTCATAGATAAAATGCCTTATCTTCAAAAACTGAATGACCGGATTTTCGGATTGGATTCGCGGGTAATCAAAGTGAATGCCTCGATAAATGACTCTACATCGTACATCCTTTATTACAATTCCGAAGGCCTGCTTTGTCATGACATTCGCCCGATGATTCAACTCTATGGCGGTTGTGTGATGCAACAAGGCGATAAAATCGAAAACGGCTATTCGTCGCGGGCTGCGCGGAAAGATGCGTCTTTCCTTTCCGACGCTGTGATAGAAGAAATTGCACAGGAAGCCGTGGAAAAAACGGCGATTATGTTCGATGCCATAAAACCGAAAGGTGGGGAAATGCCTGTCGTAATGGCTGCCGGAGGTTCGGGTATCCTGCTGCACGAAGCCATTGGCCACGCTTTCGAAGCTGATTTTAACCGGAAAAATGTTTCTATCTTTTCCGATAAATTGGGTAAAATAATCTGCGATAAAAACATCAACGTAGTCGATGACGGAACCATTGATTTTGACCGTGGTTCCATCAACTTCGACGACGAAGGGATAGGAGTGCAAAAAACCTATATCGTGAAAAACGGCGAATTGGCTTCTTACCTGCACGACCGCATCAGCGCAAAACATTACGGCGTCGAACCTACCGGAAACGGACGCCGGCAATCGTTCCGTTACATACCGATTCCCCGTATGCGTAGCACGTACATGGAAAACGGCAATTGCACGCAGGACGATATTATCGCAAACGTGAAAAACGGTATTTTCGTGGATACTTTCACAAACGGACAAGTTCAAATCGGAGCCGGTGATTTTACTTTCTTTGTCAAAACCGGTTACCTGATTGAAAACGGGAAATTAACCCAACCGGTCAAGGATATCAATATCATTGGAAACGGCCCGAAAGCTTTGGCCGCTATTACGATGGTAGGTAATAACTTAAAGATTGATCAAGGCTCGTGGACTTGCGGGAAAAACGGGCAAGGTTGTCCGGTTTCGCAAGGTTTGCCCACAGTATTAGTAAAACAATTAACGGTAGGAGGCGTTTAATTATGATTTCACAAGCACATAAAAAATTAGCCCAATGGGCATTAAAATACGCATTAGACAAAGGTTGCTCCGATGCCGGTGTGAGGATTTATTCGGAAACCGAAAGCTCTTTTGAATACAGGGATACACAATTGGATAAACTGGAACAATCGTCGGGAAACGGCATGACAATCCGGATCTATGTGGACGGAAAACATTCTTCGTATTCGACCAACAGGTTGGATAAAAAAGAATTGGAAAAATTTATTGCCAATGGAATTGAAACAACACGGTTTTTGGCCAAAGACGAATTTCGTAAATTGGCCGATCCAAGCCGCCTGTACAAAGGCGACGGAAAAGGTTTAGACCTGTATGATAAAGGTATTGACAACATTTCGGTAGATGAGAAATTGGCTTTAATTAAAAATAATGTAAACGAAGTTTACAAAACCGATGAACGCCTCATTTCCGTTTCCGCCGACTATTCCGATGGAACAGCAAGCTCCTATTCCATTGCCTCAAATGGTTTTGAAGGAGAAACCGAAACAACCTATTTCAGTCTTTCGGCCAGTACTTCCATGAAAGGCGCCGGCGACGCACGACCCGAATCCTATTGGTACGATTCCGCCATCAATTGGGATAAACTGCAGAAGCAAGGCATCGGTAAAACCGCTTATGAAAGGACTTTGCGAAAACTCGGACAAGAAAAAATCGGAAGCGGCGTTTTCCCGATGATAGTAGATAATTTATCTGTCGGACGTTTGCTGTCCCCGGTGATTTCCGCCATGTACGGCAGCAATATTCAACAAAAATCGTCTTTCCTGATCGACAAACAAGGTCAAAAAATTATTTCCGATAAAATCACGATTGTCGACGACCCGCATATCAGAAACGCCCGTGGCGCGCGCTGGTTCGACGATGAAGGCGTTGCTACCCGTAAAGCGAATATTGTCGAAAACGGCATTCTGAACATGTATTTTCTTGATACGTATTACAGCGGGAAATTGAATATGGAGCCGACCATACAATCGCCGTCTATCGTAACACTGAAACTGGGTAACCGCAATTTCGACCAAATACTTGCTTCTATCGACAAAGGAATTTGGGTAACCGGGTTTAACGGCGGAAACAGCAACAGCACGACCGGCGATTTTTCGTTCGGAATCGAAGGCTTCCTGATTGAAAACGGAAAAGCCGTCAAACCGGTAAACGAAATGAACATTACAGGTAACTTGCTGACTCTTTGGCAAGAAGTGATTGAAATCGGGAATGATCCCCGCACAACTTCCAGTTGGCGTATTCCGTGTATTTTGTTCGACAAAGTAAATTTTAGCGGGAAATAATAATGAAAACACGTTTGATTATAATTCTTTGTTTTAGCATTTTTTTTCTCCAACAATCCTTTTCGCAAACCGAAAAACCGGTTAGGATAGGCATTGACGGGCTAAGCCACGACCACATACACGGTTTACTGAAAGATTACGGAAAACGCACGGATATCCAAATCGTAGGTATCGCCGAAAAAAACAAAGAACTGGTAAAACGATTGGCCGAACGCTACAAATTCAGTCCGGATTTGGTTTTCGATGATTTGGAAACGATGGTTACAAAAACAAAGCCACAAGGTGTTGTGGCTTTTAATTCCATTTACGACCATTTGCATACCGTCGAAGTGTGTGCGCCGCGCGGCATTCATGTCATGGTTGAAAAGCCTTTGGCAGTGAGTGTTGCCCATGCCGGCCGAATAGCCGGAGTGGCGAAGAAATATAACATCATGGTTCTGACCAATTACGAAACGTCCTGGTATCCCGCCAACCGGAAAGTATTTGAAATGGCTGTATCCGGTAATGAAATCGGCGCAATCAACAAAGTGCTTATCAATGACGGACATAAAGGCCCTGTAGAAATCGGTTGCAGCAAGGAATTTCTGGCATGGCTGACCGATCCGGTCTTAAACGGCGGAGGCGCCGTAATTGACTTCGGTTGCTACGGAGCCAATCTGATGACCTGGCTGATGAGAAACGAGACGCCGGAATCCATCACGGCTGTTTTGCAAACTATTAAGCCGGAAGTTTATCCCAAAGTCGACGACCAGGCAACGATTATCCTCAAATATAAACATGCGCAAGCTATTATTCAAGGTTCGTGGAACTGGCCGGTTGACCGGAAAGACATGGAAGTTTACGGTGTAGCAGGTTATGTGAAAGCATTAGATGCCAATAAATTAGAATACCGGTTGAAACGAGAAATCCCCGCAGTTTCCCTCCGGCTAACCGAACTGCCGGAATTGGAAACCGAACCGTTCAATTATTTTGCCAATTTGATTAACGGCAAATTGAAACTCCAAGCAACGGATTTGGCTTCCATCGAAAACAACTTGATTGTCGTGAAAATTCTGGAAGACGCCAAAGAAAGTGCGCGGACAGGGAAAACGGTTGTATTCGAGTGATATTACTTTAAATGCATCCTGCAAATATAGCTATTTTAACGAATATAGATAATTTTAATGAAAAAAGTTTTTGTCAGCGGATGCTACGACATGCTACACAGTGGGCACGTAGCTTTTTTTGAAGAAGCCGCTACGCACGGCGATTTATACGTGGGAATCGGTTCGGATAAAACCTTACTCGAACTGAAAGCCCGTCGGCCTATCAACAACGAACAGGAACGATTATATATGGTAAAAGCCTTAAAATCGGTAAAAGACGCTTGGGTAAACACCGGAGGCGGTTTAATTGATTTTATGGCGGAAATCAAACAGTTGAAACCGGATATCTTTTTCGTCAATAGCGATGGACACAGTAGCTTGAAAGAACAGTTATGCAAAGACTTGGGAATGGAATATGTCGTCAGTAAACGGATTCCGCACGGGAATCTTCCTGCCCGGTCAACGACTTCTCTCCGGGAAGGTTGCCGGATTCCCTACCGGATTGATTTGGCCGGCGGATGGCTCGACCAACCCAACGTGAGCAGTTTGTATCCCGGTCCTGTTCTGACCATATCTATTGAACCGGATTACGATTTCAACGATCGAAGCGGCATGTCAACCAGCTCCCGCAAAAAAGCCATCGAACTGTGGCAGGTGGATATTCCTGTCGGCGATAAAAAGAAACTGGCAAAGACACTTTTCTGTTTCGAAAATCCGCCGGGCGCCAAATATATCAGCGGTTCACAGGATTCCCTGGGGATTGTGATGCCCGGATTGAATCGGTTACATTATACCGGCGATTTTTGGCCTTCGGAAATTGAAACCATTCTTGATAACAATATTTTGGGTTGGCTGGAAGAAAGGCTTTGGTTAGTGCCTCTGTATCCGCGTTATAGTAATTACGATGTTCTTACTGATACAAACATTACAGCGGAAGGAGCAAAAAAACTCAGCGACGCGGCGAACGATTGCTGGCTGGCCATCAAGGAAAAAAATATGTTGAAATTCGGGGAAGCCATGCGCAAAAGCTTTGAAGCACAAATAGCTATGTATCCCAATATGGTTTCCGATGATATTTTTGACGTATTGGAAAAATACAAAAAGACGGCAA
>JAISXN010000022.1 GCA_031270525.1 Candidatus Symbiothrix sp.
GAATTAAAATAGCATGAAAGCTAAAAAAATCTTTTTTACTACTTTTTCCTTTTGCATTTTCGCGTTCATAAATCTTTCGGCGAAAAACGATTTCATCTGGTTCGACGGCAAAACGCCCATCACTTATTCCGTGCCGGAAAATAGTTCGCCGGTGGTTTTAGCCGCCATCGAAATGTGGAAAGACGATATGCAGCAAGTTACAGGATTTGTTCCGGAAGAAACTTCTGCAAAACGCGCCACTGTTTGCATTATGCAAGATAAAAGTTTGGATAAAAAAGAGGCATTTTCCATTTCGGTAAAAAACAACCAAATCGTTATTGCAGGCAGCGACGCCCGTGGAACGACTTACGGCATTCTGGAACTTTCGCGCCTGGCGGGGGTTTCGCCCTGGATTTGGTGGGGCGACGTAAAGCCTGAAAAAAAGACTGTTTTGTCGTTGCCGTCCGGTTTCCGGACTTATCAAAGTCCTGCGGTGGAATTTCGCGGTATATTTATCAACGACGAAGATTGGTCAACCTTGCCCTGGTCTATGAAAAATTACGCTTATCAATTAATCGACAGCATAAAGCTCACCGACAATAAACGTTGGAAAGGAGCGATTGCCCCCGAAGCGTATGAAAAATACTTCCAACTTCTGTTGCGCTTGCGTGCCAATACGATTTTGCCCGCAATGCACGAATGTACCGTACCGTTTTATTTAGTAAAGGGAAATCGTGAAATGGCCGAACGTTACGGAATTGTGGTTGCTTCCTCGCACTGTGAACCGTTAATGTGCAATGCCGCAACCGAGTGGGATGTACGCGGAAAAGGAGACTACAATTATATTACAAATAAAGACGCCGTTCTTGACTTTTGGAGTAAGCGCCTGAAGGAACTCGGCCGGTCGGAAAATATCTTTACCGTAGGGATGCGCGGCAAACACGACGGATCAATGGAAGGCGTGAAAACTTTGCAGGAAAAAACCGATGCACTGCAACAGGTAATTTACGACCAGAGAAAATTGTTGGAACAGCAACAGCCAATCCCCCAACAATTCGTCCCCTACAAAGAGGTTCTGGAAATCTACGAAAACGGCTTGGATGTTCCCGAAGACATTATGTTGACCTGGTGCGACGACAACTACGGCTATATGACACGTTTGAGCGATGCCGGACAGCAAAAACGCAGCGGCGGCGCAGGCGTTTACTACCATTTGAGCTATTGGGGACGGCCGCATGATTATCTTTGGCTTACCACTACGCAACCCGGATTGATTTATAATGAAATGCGCGAGGCATACGCCCACAACGTCCGCCGTCTTTGGGTTGCCAATGTTCACGACGTAAAAACAGCTCGTTATCAGTTGGAATTGTTTTTGGATTTGGCGTGGGATGTAGAGATGTTACGTGAAACATCTTTATCCGGACATTTGAAAAATACCCTTGTCCGTGATTATGGGCAAGAAACCGGCGAGAAGATTTTTCCCGCAATGCAGGAATTTTATCGTCTTACTGCTATCCGCAAGCCCGAATTTATGGGCTGGAATCAGGTGGAACTGGATAAGAAAAAATATCCGCGCGGTTGGTCGCCGGTACAGGATACTGAATTTTCATTCACGGAATTTGGCGGAGAATTGGATAAATACCTGAATGATTATGAGAAAATTAAAAACCTGGTTTCGGAAACAGAAAAAACAGTTTCACCCGAAAAGGGAGACGCTTTTTTCGCCCATATAAAATACCCTGTTTTCAGCGCAGCGGCAATGGCTGCGAAATGTCTGGAAGCGCAACGCGCCCGCCGGATTGCAAACGGACAATACAACGAATCGGTTTGGGAAAAAGAAACAGCCTTAAAAACAGCTTGCGCCGAAACGACCGGCGCTTTCCATGAAATTCGCCGGTTGACCGATTATTATAATAACGAACTTGCAGGCGGAAAATGGAAATTTCTGATGTCTTACAATCCACGCGATTTATACGTATTTGATGTACCGTCGCTCACTAACCAAGCTCACAGTGACAGTGTTACTGTCCGCAATGACGATTATATTACAATGAACGCCTGTGACTTTACCAAGTCTTCTTCCCCTGTTGAAATAATCGAAATGCTCGGACACAGCATGAAAGCCGTAAACCTTCCGAAAGGCGGCTCACTGACTTACGAATTTGAAACCGGACAGGAAGGCGAAGCCGTTTTACGTACCGCCCTTATCCCAACCCAGCCCAATGACAAGGGTGATTTGCGTTTTTCGGTAAAAATAGATGATGAAGAACCGCTGGTGATTTCGCTCAAAGAACCGTTCCGTAGTGAACAATGGAAAATCAATGTACTGCGCGGGCAGGCGCTAAAAACGACGAAACACCATTTGAAGAAAGGCAAGCACAGACTCACAATCACAGCCTTGGATAATCACGTTGTCATTGACCAGTGGATGCTTGATTTTGATGCGGAAAGGAAATTTTATGTATTACCCGTAAATTAAAAATAAATATGAACAAAAGAATAATCTTCTCCATTACAATCGGATGTATTTTATGCCTTTACGCGGAACAAACTTTCGCGCAAAAGCCGCCCATTATGGGCTGGAGCAGTTGGAACAATTTTCGCATACACATCAACGAGGAAATCATTCGTGCGCAGGCGGATGTGATGCGTTCGTCGGCAATGTATGAAGCCGGTTACCGTTTTATTAATATCGACGACGGCTATTTCGGCGGTCGTGACGCCAACGGAAACTTATTCTGCGATAGCGTTAAATTTCCTTCGGGAATGAAAAACCTTGCCGCTTATATTCACAGCAAAGATTTAAAGGCAGGCATTTACACCGATGCAGGCAGTAACACCTGCGGCAGCATTTACGACAAAGACAAAAACGGCGTCGGCGTCGGTATTTTCGGACATATTGAGCAGGATTGCAAAACCTTTTTCGACGATTGGGGCTACGATTTCCTGAAAGTAGACTGGTGCGGCGGCGAGCGGCAAAAACTTGACGAGCAAACCGAATATACCCAAATCGCAAAAGCCGTTAAAGCCGTTCGTCCCGGTATCGTTTTCAACGTTTGCCGGTGGCAGTTCCCCGGCGAATGGGTGACGGAAATCGCCGATTCATGGCGCATATCGGGCGATATCCGGGAAAATTTCAATTCCATTTTGAAAATCATTGACCTGAATACCGGACTTTACAAATACGCTTCGGCAGGACATTACAACGATATGGACATGTTACAGGTTGGACGCGGAATGACTTACGAAGAGGATAAAGCGCACTTTTCGATGTGGTGTATGCTCAACTCGCCGCTTTTGGCCGGCAACGACTTGCGTACCATGTCGAAAGAAACGCTCGAAATTCTGACGAACAAGGAAGTTATTGCGCTCAATCAGGATACGCGATTCACTCAGGCCCGGAAAATTTTTAGCGAGGGCGGCATTGACCTTTGGGAAAAACCGCTTGCAGACGGCTCAAAAGCCATTGCCATCCTGAACAGGGAAAATAAAAAAGTAGATTTTACACTGGTTTCCGGAAACCTGAATATCAATAAAAAAAGCAAAATCCGCGATTTATGGCGGCACAAAGATTTGGGAGAAGCCGGCAAAGAACGCCGCTTTACGCTTGCACCGCACGGAATTGTGGTTTTGAAAATTGAAAAACATACACAAGATGTGTTTCCCGACGGAACGCCCATTCCCGCCTGGTTCCGGCAAAACAAGCCGGTCGAACTGTCTGCTTTGGGAAAACAATACCGCATTACCGATTACCATGTTTTGAATGACAGCACAAAAATCCAGACCGGTCAAATTCAGGAAGTTATCGACCGTGCACATCGCGAAGGAGGTGGAGTTGTGATTATTCCGGAAGGAACATTCCTGAGCGGCTCGCTGTTTTTCAAACCGAAAACGCATTTGTATCTCGAAGAAAAGGCTGTATTGAAAGGAAGTGACAACATCAGCGATTTCCCCATTGTCGAAACACGGATAGAAGGACAAACCCTGAAATATTTCGCTGCACTTGTCAATGCTGACCATGTCGATGGTTTTACCGTTTCGGGCAAAGGAACGGTCAACGGCAACGGACTGCGCTATTGGAAAGCGTTTTGGCTGCGCCGCGAGTTCAATCCCGATTGTACCAATATGGACGAGATGCGCCCGCGGTTGGTGTATATTTCAAACAGCAAAGATATTCAACTCTCCGGGGTCAGCCTGATTAATTCGCCGTTTTGGACAACGCATTTATACCGTTGTGAAAACGTTAAATTATTGAACCTGCATATTTATTCCCCCTATCAACCGGTCAAAGCGCCAAGCACGGACGCCGTAGATATTGA
>JAISXN010000167.1 GCA_031270525.1 Candidatus Symbiothrix sp.
CCTGACATTAAAATTACAGATTATCAATCAAGAACCTTATTCCTGTAAAATAAAAAACTGAAATTCATCCAAAGAACACGTAGAAAAACGCTGTTAACTTTATGTCTTTGAAATAAAAGATGCACAAATTAATATTGTCCAAACAATTACTTTCCAATATGGGAATCCGTTACGTATCTTACCGCTTATTCTACGAACTAAAACGAAAAAGCGGTATCCTGAAACGGAAATTTCCAACCCGTATCCAACCGGTTCAATTATTGAATTTATCAGAATGGGAAACAATATCCAAACCTTTTTTCTTTCAGTCGCGCGAAGATTTACAGTTTGAAAAGAAACCCAATGATAAGCTGAAAGAAGCTTTTGAAAACACAATAAAAGGCAAAATACAATTTTTCAGCAGTCAATATTTCGATTTGGGAACGGATTACGATTGGGTAAGCAATCCCGAAACAAGCTACAAATACGATATTAGTAAACATTGGACGAAAATCAACGATTTCAGCCAGGAAGCAGGCGACATCAAATATGTTTGGGAAAAATCGCGTTTCGCATTTCTATATACGATTATTCGTTATGACTATCATTTCGACGAAGACCACTCTTCGTTTGTATTTCAACAAATTACAGATTGGATGGAGAAAAATCCGCTCAATTACGGACCGAATTACAAATGTAGTCAGGAGATTTCGTTGCGTTTGTTCAATTGGATTTTTGCCCTGTATTTTTATAAAAACGCACCGGCATTGACAGAGACAGTATTTCAAAAAATAATTCAATCCGTTTATTGGCAATTGCATCATGTGTATCACAATATCCGGTTTTCGAGAATAACTGTCCGAAACAATCACGCTTTAACGGAAATATTGGCATTGTATATCATACCGGCTCTTTTTCCGCAATTTCCCCATTCTTCCAAATGGAAGAAAAAAGGCAAGGAATGGTTTGAAGAGGAAATTGCTTACCAAATATATGCAGATGGAACATTTCTGCAATTCAGTATGAACTATCACCGCGTAGCCGTCCAATTATTGACTTGGGCGATAAAAACGGCAGAATTAAACGGTGAATCATTTGCTCCGGTTGTCTATGACAGGGCGTATCAATCAATTAATTTCTTATATCAATGTCAGGAAGACAGCAACGGCTATTTGCCGAATTATGGTTCGAATGACGGCGCTTTATTTTTCAAATTGTCCGACAATGATTACCGGGATTATCGTCCCCAACTGAATGCTTTACATATTCTTCTGACCGGAAAATCGTTGTACCCCGAGAATTATGAAGATATTGCATGGTATGGAGCAAAAAGCAAACCGTATTTCGAGCCACTGAAAAAACAAATGGGAATCTGTACCTTTGAATTAGGCGGTTATTACTTGATTCGTGAAATTGATACATTGACTTTTATCCGGTGTGGCGCTCATTTTGACCGTCCGGCTCATGCCGACAATTTACATATAGACGTTTGGTATAAAGGGGAAAATGTATTGCTTGACGGCGGTTCGTACCAATACAATACGGAAGAAAATCTATTGAAATATTTTATGGGAACGGCTTCTCATAATACAGTTATGCTCGACAATGAAGATCAAATGCTTAAAGGTTCGCGATTTATATGGTATTATTGGTCGCAAGCAATTGAAGCCGGCGTCACGGAACTGGACAATCATTACGAATTTAAAGGAAAAGTATCTTGTTTCCGGCATTTGTCGGGAAAAATTGTCCATGAAAGGATTATCTGTAAAGCCAAAGGGAATCCGGAGTGGATAATAACGGATATTATACATCGCAAGCCTCAAAATATAAGTATAAATCAACTGTGGCATTTCCCTTTAACAACTTCCTTGATATTTGATTCTTTAGCTACATCAATAAAAGAGAAATCATTTTATTCTTCTTATTACGGACAAAAAGAAACGATTAATCAATTTGTTTTCAGTAGCGGGAAAAATCTCATAGAAACAAAAGTCACCATCAAAAAATGAATATACTCCTTATTCATCAATATTTTCTGGAAGATAATGGTTCCGGCGGATCCCGATTTAATGAAATGACCGGAATCTGGACAAAACAAGGACATCAGGTAACAGTATTAGCCGGTACGATGCACTATGCAGGATGTGAAGTAAATCCCGAATATAAAGGAAAATTCGTTGTGTTAAAAAAACAAGGAGCAATTCCTGTATGGCGATGTCATGTTTCGGAATCCTACAATGCAAATTTTACCGGCAGAATGTGGGGATATTTTTCTTTTGTCTTTTCATCCTTGTACGCAGGGCTATTCAAAGTAAAAGGAAAATCTGACGTTATTGTAGTTACATCTCCCCCATTATTTGTGGGCATTACAGCTTATTTATTATCTAAAATCAAGAGAATTCCCTTTGTTTTCGAGGTTCGCGATTTATGGCCGGAATCTGCCGTTGATACCGGCGTTTTAAAAAGCAGGATATTAATAAAAACGGCATATTGGTTTGAAAAATTTATTTATGGAAAAGCGGCATTAATTAACGTATTAACTCCGGCTTTCAAAGAAAAACTGATAAAAGAAAAACAGGTTCCGGAAAAGAAAATTATTTTTATACCCAATGCCGCTGATTTCTCCCTTTCCGATGAACTTTTGCAAAATTTCGATCGTGAACAATTTCGTAAAGAGCAAGGTTTGGAAAACAAATTTGTTATTACGTATGTTGGCGCACACGGAGTTGCCAATCATTTGCAGCAAATCATAGAAACAGCTAAACTATTGGAGGATACGAATGTACAATTTCTATTGATTGGGCAAGGTATGGAAAAACAAAGATTAATGGAATCGGCGCGGAACAAAAACTGCAAAAATGTTTCATTCATTGATGCAATGCCAAGGCCGGAAGTATTTAAGTACATTATAGCATCCGAAATGGGCGCTTCCGTTTTGAAAAAAGTCGATACATTCAAGACCATTTATTCAAATAAAACTTTTGATTACATGTCTTGTAAAAAGCCAATTCTAATGGCTATTGACGGCGTTTCGAGAGAGTTACTGGAAAATGCCGATGCCGGAATATTCGTTGAACCGGAAAATCCGGAAGATTTTGCAGTTAAAATAAGATTTTACATGGCAAATCCGGAATTACTGAAAAAACAGGGAATGAACGGCTATGAATATGCAAAAAAATATTTTGACAGAAATGTTTTAGCGAAACAATATACAACAGAAATCCAAAAAA
>JAISXN010000187.1 GCA_031270525.1 Candidatus Symbiothrix sp.
GAGGTCAGAATTTCGTAGTCCGAAGCTCGACCTTCTCTTCTTGTGAATCCTCCGGGAAAACGTCCGAAAGCTGAATATTTTTCTTTATACTCAACTTGCAACGGCATAAAGTCCGTACCGGAAACAGCGTCTTTGGCAGCGCATACCGTTGCCAAAATCATCGTATCGTTCATTCTCAACTCGACCGATCCGTCGGCTTGTTTTGCCAGTTTTCCGGTCTCTATGGTGATGACTCTTCCATCACCCAAATCAATTTTTTTTACAATCGGATTAATCATAAATAATCTTTAAATCTTTTTTTCTCTCTAAAATCTCGCAAAGATAATTAAAAATAAAGGAATTATTGTATATTTGCGCCTAAATTTCCATAAATAAGCTAAAATGAATATGAATATTCTCTATTATTTTACCTCCAACCTCCTGAAGAAGGTTTTTTTTCGCGCGCTTTTTCTTTTGGGTATCTGTATGTTTACCTCATGCATAAAGAATAATAAATTTACGATTGAAGGCAACATAAAAGGCGGTTTTGGAAAAACGCTTTATTTGGAAAACATTACCACTTCGTCGGTTGTGGTTGTCGATTCCGCAGATTTGGGGAATGACGGGTCTTTCCGTTTCAAAAAGCAGCGGCCTCAGGCTCCGGATTTTTATCGTTTGCGTTTGAAACAGCAATTTATCAATTTATCTGTTGATAGTACGGAAACTATTAGGGTACAGTCGGATACATTGAGTTTTGCCCGCGATTACACAGTCGAGGGTTCTTCCGAATGTACGAAAATCAAAGAATTGACTTTTCTGCAATTGGCTACCAATGAAGCTTATAATAAGTTAGAGAAGCAATATGATTCCAAGGAGATTTCTCTGGACGAATATGTCGCAAAAATCAAGGAAATTATTGACGCTTATAAAGTAAAAGCTACAAATTATATTACTGCCAATCCTGCTTCCGCTTCTGCTTATTTTGCTTTATTCCAACAAATTAATGGCTTATTGATATTCGATCCTTACGATAAGCGGGATTCCAGAATGTATGGCGCCGTAGCCAACAATTGGAATCTCAATTATCCTGATGCGCTTCGTACCGTGCATTTGGTTAATTTGTTCAAAAATTCACTATCCATAATGCGGAAAGAACAGAATGTAATGACACCTAATGAATTGGACAGCAAGCAGTTTTTCGATATTTCCCTGCCTACGATTCGGGACAATGAGATTCGCCTTTCGGAAGCGGGCGCCGGAAAAGTGATGCTTTTGGATTTTACGGCTTACGAGTCGCAAAATTCGCCCCAACACAATATGGATTTACTGAAAATTTATTGGAAATACGAACCGCAAGGTTTTACGATTTATCAAGTATCGTTGGATAGGGATAAACATTTTTGGAAAAATGCTGCCATTAATCTGCCTTGGATTTGTGTTTATGATCCGCAATCTATTTATTCCGAAATCGCTAAAAAATATAATGTGAGTAATCTTCCGTCCGGTTTTTTGTTTGGTAAAGATGGTGAAATTGTTTCACGGATAGATAACTATGGCGATTTGGAGAAATTGGTTGTTTCCAAATTGAAATAAGAGCCAATGTTCATAAACTCCCTTTTGCGCAAAACTATTCAACCGTAACCGATTTCGCCAAATTACGCGGCATATCCACATCACGGCCTTTCTTGACGGCGATATGGTAAGACAGTAATTGCAGCGGAACAATCGACAAAAGCGGACTTAGACATTCTTCCGTATCAGGAATTTCAATTGTGTAATCGGCCATTTCCTTGACTTTGTAATCCGATTTGTCCACAATAGCTAAAATGCGTCCTTTGCGGGCTTTGATTTCCTGGATGTTGCTGATCATTTTGTCGTAAGTCGTACTATTAATGGCAATAACGACCACCGGCATTTCATTGTCAATCAAAGCAATAGGTCCGTGTTTCATTTCTGCAGCCGGATAACCTTCGGCATGAATGTAGGAAATTTCTTTTAGCTTTAAAGCGCCTTCTATCGCTACCGGATAACTGTATCCGCGACCAAGATAGATGAAATTGTGTGCATAAGTAAAGATTTTAGACAAGTCTTCAATGTGACCGTTTTGTTGCAGGATAGTTTCAATTTTACTTGGGATCTTACTTAATTCCGATAAAACAGTTAAAAATTGCTGTTCGGAAATTGTCTTTTTCTCACGGGCAATGTTCAAGGCCATCATCACTAAAACGGCAACTTGCGCCGTAAGAGCTTTGGTCGAAGCGACTCCGATTTCCGGTCCGACGTGGGTATAAGAACCTGAATCCGTGTTTCTCGGAATAGAAGAACCTACCACGTTACAAATTCCGTAAACGAATGCGCCGGCTTGTTTTGCCAATTCAATGGCGGCGAGCGTATCGGCCGTTTCACCCGACTGCGAAATGGCAATTATAACATCGTTATGATTAATCACCGGATGCCGGTAACGAAATTCGGATGAATATTCTACTTCGACGGGAATACGGCAAAATTCTTCAAACAAATATTCGCCGATTAAGCCTGCGTGCCAGGAAGTTCCACAAGCTAAAATGATGATTCTATGGGCATTAATGAATTTTTCCTTGTTATCAATAATACCGGAAAGTACGACATTGTTACTATCGACATTGACTCTTCCACTCATGCAATCGCGTAAAGTACGCGGTTGTTCAAAAATTTCCTTAAGCATGAAATGAGGGTAACCGCCTTTTTCCAACTCGTTTAGACTCAACTCTAATTGGGTGATTTGAGGTGTTTTTTCCACATTGCTCAGATTAACGATTCGAAGCGGTTCGTTCCGGTGAATAACGGCAATTTCTTCATCACCCAAATAAATGACTTTATTTGTATATTCGATGATGGGAGAAGCATCGGACGCCAGGAAAAACTCGTTTTCTCCGATGCCTACTACCAACGGGCTACTTTTGCGAGCCGCGATAATCAAATCGGGATTTTCTTTTTCGATCACAGCAATGGCATAAGCTCCAACAACTTGTTTCAGTGCCAGTTGAACGGCCATTGAAATATCCGTGTTATTACTGGTTTTTATGTATTCGATTAATTGTACCAAGACTTCCGTATCGGTTTCACTGTGAAAGACATAGCCTTTTTGTTTCAGGCTTTCTTTCAAAATAGCGTAATTTTCGATAATCCCATTGTGTATCAAGGCTAAATTTTCCGACTGGGAATAATGCGGATGGGCGTTGACATGGTTCGGCTCGCCATGAGTTGCCCATCGGGTGTGAGCAATTCCAATGGTTCCCGAGACGTCTTTTCCCTGGGAAAATTCTTCCAAATCGGAAACCCTGCCTTTGGCTTTATAGATGTTCAAACTGTTTTCAGCATTGATTAATGCAATTCCCGCACTGTCATAACCCCTGTATTCAAGGCGATGTAATCCTTTGATTAATATTGAATAGGCATTTTGATTGCCAATGTAACCTACAATTCCACACATACAAACATACGTTAATTAATAAGATGCAAAAGTAAGCATATTTTTTCAAATACAATCATTATGACGTCGATTTAATATAATAAATAGGGTTTTTGCTGAATTTTGAATTTCTCCACATCCGATTGCCAGCTTGTCTTGATTTCTCCGGCTGTTTTTCCTTCTATAATCATTTTTCTCACATAATCTACTCCGATCAGCTTTTCGAAAAAGGATGTGAAAAATTTTTCTTTTTCAGGATGATGATTGTAAGCGTCGATAAGGTATTCTAAATTAATACCTTCGGCCCAGATTGTTTCGTCCGGAACGTTTCTCAAATCAACACCATAACATTCCCGGTTCAGGAAAGGAGGATTTTTAGCGCCGGGAATACTCTGTGGAATAAACGAAAAATCATAGCCTTTCATTTGCGGACTTCCGTAAACCTGAAAAGGGAAAGCCGTGCCTCGCCCCAAACTGACGGAAGTTCCTTCAAACAAACAAGTTGAAGGATAAAGGTAAATGGATTTCATATTCGGTAAATTGGGAGAAGGAGGTACCGGCAAGTGATATCTGGTTTCGTGCGAATAGTTTTTACATTTGATTACCTGCAATTTACAAGTTTTACCTTTCGGCAACCATTTTTCACCGTTAATCATCTGTGCCAATTCACCTAAGGTCATTCCATGAACAACCGGAACGGGTAAATAACCCACGCCCGATTTGTGTTTCATATCCAAAACCGGTCCGTCCGTATAAAAACCGTTGGGATTGGGCCGGTCGAGGATAAGCATCGGCTTATCGTTTTCAGCACAAGCGTCCATCAGTTTGTACATGGAAATATAATAGGTGTAAAAACGCAGGCCGACATCCTGAATGTCGGTAATTAAAATGTCTATTTGCGACATTATTTGATTATCCGGTTTGCCGGTACTGTTTTTGTAGAGCGAATAAACCGGGATACCGGTTTTAGCATCTGTTTCATCTCCAACTTTTTCACCGGCGTCGGCATTCCCTCTGAAACCATGTTCCGGAGAAAAAATCACAACGACTTGGAAACCTTCGCGCTTCAACAAGTCCACAAGGTGCTCATTTCCAACTATTCCCGTATGATTGGAAAAAACGCCGATTCGTTTGTCTTTCAGTAAAG
>JAISXN010000049.1 GCA_031270525.1 Candidatus Symbiothrix sp.
CCTGCAACAAAAAGACGGTGATTGCTTTTTCCATGGGATAAACGACCCAATACTCTTTTACGCCGGATTCCTCATACAAAAAGAATTTTTCGTTTAAATCACGTTTGGCTGTCGACGGAGATTGTACTTCCACAATCAAATCGGTAGCGCCGATACAGCCTCTATCGTCTAACTTTTCAGGGTCGCAAACAACGCAAATATCGGGTTGGACTACCGTATAAATTTCATTATCAGCCGTTTTCCCATTTTTGGGTAAACGGACGTCAAAAGGTGCGTGATATACTTCGCATTTGCCTTTTCGTTTTTTAACAAACCAATAAAATGTACTCTGCAAAATCGTTGATACTTTTGCATGGAATCGTGTCGGAGCGCTGAATAAATCATATATCATCCCGTTAATCAACTCCCGGCGTCTATCGTCCATCCATGTCAGATAGTCGGCATAAGTATAACGTTTCGACCCGCTGAGATAATAAGTTACAGTCGGTTCTGCTACTCTCAGAACATCTTGCTTTTGTTGCAATTCTTCTTCTGTCGGATATGGTTTGATCTTTTTTCCCATAACTCGGTATTGTTTTTATTTCTTCTTTACTTCCAACAATTCTTTTAGTGTTTTCGGTAAATAAAATGTATTGTTTTTATCGACATAGACAACAACACTGTTCAGTTTCAAATCTTTACCGTTTAATTTTACGATATTGGTGTTGGGTTGAACTTCTAAGGTTGTTTTCTTGTTTTTTACTTTCAGCGCTGTATTATTGTTCAAAGTGTCAATGGTATAGGTGTAACCTTTGAAAACGTCCGTATGTTTGGCAAAATATTCATCTGTCAAAGGTTCGAGGCGATTTTCCAAGTCCATCGCATTGCGCATGTAATGGTTTAGTTCGATGTTGGTATGAAAACCGGTCAGCCTTTGGTCGGGTCGCGGGTCGTAAACCGCCAAGAAGACTTCTTCGCCGGTGTGGCCGGAGGTCGTAAATCCGAAACAAGTGTATTTGTCTAAAATTTTAGCGACTATTTTCGTCAATTTGGAGCCTTTCATCCTTTCTTCGTCCGAAAGGGAACTCAAGTTATAATCCGCAGATTGAAGCAATTGCGTATATTCTTCGTTGGTCAGGGCAATGCCTGTCAAATCAAGAACCGTTTGTTGCAAATCGGCAGGTTTTGTATCGTGTAAAATCTGGATTAAAGCGTCCACGCTGGTTTTGAATTTGGCAACCTGACCGAACAACTGGTCTTTGGTCAAGGTGGAATATCCGGGGCATTTGTTCGAACCGATACTGATTCCGCTGTTTCCGTGGTCGGGAACTACAATAACTAATGTTTCTCCGTCTTTTTCTGCAAATCTGAAAGCTTCTCCGCAAGCTTCGTCAAAAGCAAGCATATCCGAAATAATTGCTCGTGCGTCGTTAGCATGAGCCGCCCAGTCAATTTTACTGCCTTCTACCATCAGGAAAAAGCCGTTTTTGTTGCGCGATAATTTATCAATGGCAACTTTCGTCATTTCAGCCAATGAGGGTTCTTGTTCAGGATTGCGGTCGATATCGAAAGACATGTCTTTATCGGCGAATAAAGCCCACATTTTATCGCCCGGATAGTTCCTAAAAGCATTGACATCATTTAAGAAAAGGCCGTATCCTTCATTTTTGAGAAATTGTTTACATTCATCA
The DNA here is from genome assembly GCA_031270525.1 of Candidatus Symbiothrix sp. Taxonomy (GTDB): domain Bacteria; phylum Bacteroidota; class Bacteroidia; order Bacteroidales; family Azobacteroidaceae; genus Azobacteroides. The sequence continues at coordinate 1,671 of JAISXN010000049.1, forward strand.
TTTATAATGCCCGCACCACCGCCGATAACTACATCTATTTGATTGTGAGCCATCTGAGGAGCAATCCATTCATATTTACCTCTCTTGTAGCTGTGAGCGGAGCAATCGGCGGGAGTGGCATGTGGAAATTCGCAGGTGAAAACCAAACCTGTCGATTTATTTTTGACGATACGTGCCGCTTCCAATAAAGTCATCAGCGGTTGATAGGCTTTTTCCGGATTCATCGGAACAATATCGTTTATAGAATCTGCAACCGGATAGGTGGATACGTAACCTGCAAGACTTGGGTAACCGGTCATGTAACAAGAAGTTGTAGGAGCGGAATCTCCTATCGGCGCGTCCGAAGAATAAGTCAAAATCGTACCGCAAATGTATGGATCAATATTTAAGTTGATCATTTCCGGATTCACATATCTTTGAAACCAGCGAGCAGTCGATACGGACGCCAAAGACGTCCCGTCAGGAATTAACAGAATGACATTTTTAATTTCTTTGTTTTGTGCAATAAGACTTGTTGCAAAAAGAATTAAAAATAGAACGCTTGACAATCGTTTCATCATTTTACATTCATTTTTCATAATTTTTTAATGATATAATATTATTGAATTTGTAATTAACAATAAGCTTGTGAATGAGAATGACTTAGCATCTAATCAGAAGCAAATAGAAATGCAAATATAAGAAATTTGAATCAAAAAATTATTACAAAAAAGCGTTAAATTAAAATATTTGTAATATCTTTGCGATAATCAACTAAATAATTTAATTAAATTTTGCAAAGATGCCGTTCATACGAAATTGTTTTATTTTTGTTTGTCTGTTTGTAACGTTTTTCACTTATGCGCAAGAGAGAGATAAGCCTCAGAAAGGAGAAGGGATTCATGCTTTTTTACGAAGACATAATAGGGACAATAATCAATATTATCAAAAATTTGTAAAACGGAATAAAGGTAAATTTGGTAAAAAAAATGCACTTTTGTCGGGTGTTTTTTATGATTTACCTCCTATTGATAAAGATTCGGATAAACCGAAAGTTTCCGATGCGCCGGAAGACTTGGATATCCTGGATACAAATATTTCCGGATTATCCGGAGAGCGGAATAATATTGAACGACAAACTGTTAAAGATAAGAAATCCAAGAGCGGTTACCAACCCTTGTTCGGACAAAAATATGCCCATTATACGATTTTGAATGATGAATTGAAAGGAGCTTGCTTTTTCTTGTCGAGCGGTCACGGAGGTCCGGATTGCGGCGCGTTTGCAAAAGTAAATGGCAAGATATTGTGTGAAGATGAATATGCTTATGATGTTACGCTTCGTCTGGCGAGAAATTTATTGCAACGCGGAGCGACTGTCCATATCATTATTCAAGATCCGAAAGATGGTATTCGTGACGGTAAATATTTGGAGAACAGCAGTATCGAAACTTGCATGGGAAGTCGGATTCCTTTGAAGCAGGTGAAGCGCCTGCGACAACGTACAGATAAAATTAATGCTTTAAACCGTAAAGCAAAAGAAAAATACCGGCGAGCCGTTTTTATCCATTTGGACAGCAGAGGTAAAAAGAAACAACTGGACGTTTATTTCTATTATCAGGATAAACAGAAGAATAAGGTGAAAAGTAAGCGTTTATCGGAAACCATGCGCGGCACATTTGCGGATCGATATGCAAAAGTTCAGCCGGGACGCGGGTTTTCCGGAACTGTTTCTACACGCAATCTTGCCGTATTGAGAAACGCAGAACCGGTTTCTATTTTTATGGAATTGGCCAATATGAAAAACGAATTTGACCAACGACGTTATATCCTGGACGATAACAGACAAGCTTTGGCTAATTGGATGACTTTGGGGTTTATACGGGATTATCACAATTCTAAGTGATACGAATGGGTATTTTTATGCTATAATTACCGCTTGTTTTAATTGCTCAAGCGCACGTTGCAAAACAATCCTTGAACATCCGGCATTTAACCGCATGAATCCTGTGCCTTCTTCCCCGAACATTTCCCCATCATTCAGAGCCAAATGCGCTTTATTAACAAACAAAGAAACCAATTCGGATTGCTGGAGCTTTAATTCCCGGCAATCCAACCAAACCAGAAAAGAAGCTTCCGGAATAATCGCCTTAATCTGCGGAATATTTTCTTTTAAATATGTATCCGTAAAAAGGATATTACCTTCAACATAATTAAGCATTTGACGCATCCAATCTTCGCCATATCCGTAAGCGGCTTCTGTTGCAGCGTATGCAAAAATAGTTCCGTCGCCCAACTCGCTGGCATGAAGATAACGATAAAAACTCTCCCTGATTTGTTGATTGGGAATAATCGAATAAGAACTGACAATTCCCGCAATATTAAACGTCTTACTCGGAGCCATAAACGTAATACTGTTGCCGGCCGCCTCCTGCGAAACACAAGCAAAAGGCAAGTGTTTGTACCCGAAAAGGCCCATGTCGGAATGAATCTCGTCCGAAACAACCAAAATATTGTTTTCAGCGCAAATCTGGGCTAATTCCTGTAAAGTCTCTTTGTCCCAAACAATTCCGATGGGATTATGTGGATTGCAGAGAATCAGCATTTTACAATCTTTATCTATGATTTTTTTCAGTCCTTCCAAATCCATACGGTATTTACCGTTTTCTTCAATCAACGGATTATTGACTATTTGGCGGGAGTGAGCTTGCGGAACTAAGCGGAACGGATGATACACAGGAGGTTGAATGATAATCTTATCCCCCGGATTCGTAAATTTCATCACACAAAAAGCAATTCCCTTTACGATACCCGGAATATAACTCAGCCATTCTTTCTTAATCTCCCATTGATGCCGGTTTCCAATCCATTTGATAATAGAATCGAAATAACCGTCCGAAGCCCTTGTATAACCGAAAATACCTTCCCCAATACGTTTCGTTAACGCATCAATAATAAAATCCCCACACCTGAAGTCCATATCGGCAACCCAAAGGGCAATCAAATCTTCGCGTCCGTATAGTCTTTTCAACGCATCTGTTTTCACGGCGCAGGTTTCTCGCCTGTCAATTACCTCATCGAAATTATATTTTATCATGCGAATCTTACAAACTTTTTTGCAAAGATAAGGCAATATTAGTCAAATATTAGCTCTAAAAACAGAAATTTTAAGATTTTATTGAAAAATAATTAAAAAAGTTTGGATAATTTGTCGAATAGACTTATATTTGAAGCCAAATAATAAAAATGGTAAATTTTTGTTGTTAAATTTATTGTCTGTAATATTTAAAAAAGTTTTTTATGAACAAAGCTGAATTAATCAATGCAATCGCTGAAGAATCAAATTTAACGAAAATTGATTCTAAAAAAGCGCTCAATGGTTTTTTGACTGCTCTGGCAAAAGAATTAAAAAGTGGAGGTAAGGTTACTTTGGTAGGACATGGAACCTATCAGGTTGTGAAAAAAAGTGCGCGCACAGGGATTAATCCTAAAACACGGAAACCTATCGAAATTGCTGCTAAGAAAGTTGTTAAATTCAAACCAGGAGCTGAACTTGCTTTATGATAATTGAATTTCAATTATTTGTGAGTTAAAAAAGAAAGGCATGTCATTTATGCCTTTCTTTTTTTATTCTTATCTTTGTAGCCTAAAAAATAAAAAATGATGAACATCCAGGAATTAATACAAAAAGCGATCTCGGACTTATACGATCAGAAAGTAGAAACATCCCAAATCCAATTGCAAAAAACGAAAAAAGAATTTAAAGGTCATATCACCTTGGTCGTCTTTCCCTTATTGAAAATTTCCAGGAAAAATCCGGAACAGACGGCTCAGGAAATCGGAAACCATCTCACCGGAAAAGAATCTTTTATTTCCGGATTTAATGTAATCAAAGGCTTTTTGAATCTTACAATCGCTCCCGCCTATTGGATTGGTTTGTTAAACGAAATAAACGAAACGCCGGAATACGGAACAAAAAAAGCCGGAGAAAACGCACCTTTGGTTATGATTGAATATTCATCTCCAAATACCAATAAACCCCTGCATTTGGGACACATACGAAATAATTTATTGGGTTACAGCCTTTCGGAAATCATGAAAGCCAACGGCTACAAGGTGGTGAAAACCAATATTGTAAACGATCGTGGAATCCATATCTGCAAATCCATGCTGGCCTGGCAAAAATGGGGAAACGGCGAAACGCCCGAATCTTCAGGCAAAAAAGGCGACCATTTGATTGGCGATTACTACGTGAAATTCGACAAGGAATATAAAAAGGAACTGTCCGAATTGCAATCCACCGGCCTGTCGCAGAAAGAAGCCGAAGAAAAATCCGTATTGATGGCCGAAGCCCGCGAAATGCTCCGCCAATGGGAAGCCGGAGACCTAGAAACCATTGCCCTCTGGGAAATGATGAACACTTGGGTTTACGCCGGTTTCGACGAAACTTACAAAGCCCTCGGCGTTGATTTCGATAAAATTTACTACGAATCGCAAACTTACACGGAAGGAAAACGCGAAGTCGAAAGAGGCCTTCAAAAAGGTATTTTCTACCGAAAAGAAGACGGTTCCGTCTGGGCAGACCTGACCGTCGACGGCTTAGACGAAAAATTGTTACTAAGAGCCGATGGCACTTCCGTTTACATGACGCAGGACATTGGAACAGCCAAACTCCGTTTTGACGATTATCCAATTGATAAAATGATTTATGTCGTTGGAAATGAACAGAATTATCATTTTCAAGTACTTTCTATTCTTTTGGACAAATTAGGTTTTGAATTTGGAAAAGGTCTGGTACATTTCTCCTACGGCATGGTTGAACTCCCCGAAGGAAAAATGAAATCCCGCGAAGGTACGGTCGTTGACGCCGATGATCTGATCGAAGAAATGATTAATACTGCCAAAGAAACCTCCAAGGAACTGGGAAAATTAGACGGTTGTTCCGAAGAAGAAACGGATAAAATAACCCGCATCATCGGCTCAGGGGCATTGAAATACTTTATATTAAAGGTAGATCCTCGCAAAAATATGGTGTTCAATCCCAAAGAATCCATTGATTTCAATGGAAACACAGGCTCTTTCATCCAATACACCTACGCGCGTATCCAATCCGTATTGCGAAAATCAAAAGAGATGACCGTCTCTCAGCAACCTATGCCCGGCATAAGCTCTGCCGAGCCTGACAGCGAAGCTCCGGCTTTGCAGACACAAACGATTCTCTCTGAAAAAGAAGAAACCCTCATCCAGCTCCTATCCGACTTCCCATCAATCGTAAAAGAAGCCGCCGAAAATTTCAGCCCGGCCGTAATTGCCAATTACATCTACGATTTAGTAAAAGAATACAATCAATTTTACCACGATTTTTCCATCCTGAGAGAAGAAAACGAAGAACTCAAAAAGTTCCGCTTGGTTCTATCTCAAAACGTCGGAAAAGTAATAAAAACCGGTTTCGGTTTATTGGGAATTGACGTGCCCGAAAGAATGTAAACTTAGTAGATCCCGTAATCCGCAACTAAAAATATTTCATTACGAGTCAAACGCTTATTCCATTTTCCGAAATATTTTTTCAAAATAAGTTTGTCAAATAGAAAAAAGGTTGTACCTTTGCAACCGCTTTCCGAAAAAATGATATAAAAAACTGCGGCAAGC
>JAISXN010000052.1 GCA_031270525.1 Candidatus Symbiothrix sp.
AAATCAATCAGTTCAAGTTCCAGTTCTTCCAAATCTACACCGTCTTTCGGCGTGATTTTGAACACACATTTGTGGTCGAAAAGGAATTGTAAACTGCCGCTCGTACCCAACGACCCGCCATATTTATTGAAATAACTGCGCACGTTGGCAACCGTCCGCATATTATTATCCGTAGCGGTTTCAACGAGGATGGCAATGCCGTAAGGACCATATCCTTCGTAGATAATTTCCTTATAATCTGCAGCGTCTTTTGCAGTTGCTCTTTTTATTGCCCTTTCGACGTTTTCTTTCGGCATGTTTTCCTTTTTCGCTTGCTGCATCAAAATGCGCAAACGGGCGTTGCCGTCGGGGTCGGAGCCGCTTTCTTTTACGGCAATCGTAATTTGTTTACCTAACTTGGTAAAGACCTTGGCCATATTGCCCCATCTTTTTAATTTTGTCGCTTTTCTGTATTCAAATGCTCTTCCCATAATCTAATTAATGTTATTATTTTTTTTTGCCTCTGTTGCTGTCGGTTTAAACCGACAGCAAAAAGGGAATTTATCTCAGCAATACATTTAATTTGTTTCCCAAATTCTCTTGCTTGCCGTCGGTTTAAACCGACGGCAACCAGCAAAAAGGAAATCTACCTCAACAATGCATTTAATTTGTCTTCCAGATTCTTTTGTATTTTCGACATAACCGACTCTATTTGTTTGTCGTTCAATGTTTTCTCCTCATCCTGCAAAGTAAAGCCGACTGCATACGATTTTTTACCTTCCGGCAAATTTTTACCCTCGTAAACATCGAACAAGCTGACTTCTTTCAGTATTTTTTTATCGGTTTGATAAGCTATTTTTTCGATTTCCGCAAAAGAAACATTTTTATCGATCAACAAGGCCAAGTCCCTTCTGACGGCAGGGAATCTGGCGATTTCGCTATATTTGACAAAAACTTTTTTATTTTCTTTCATCAAAGCGTCCCAGTTCAACTCTGCAAAATAAACTTCTGCATTAATATCGAAGCGTTTGCAAACAGCTTTTTGAATAATGCCGAGAATGCCTAATTTCTTACCGGAGAATGTTTCAATCGACAATGCAGCGGAAAAAATATCATCTTCAACCGGTTTGAAAACCGCCTTTTTAGCAGGGATTCCTAACCTTAATAAAATATTTTCCACCAGCGCTTTCAATTCGTAAACCGAAGTCTTTTCCGCCGGACGTATCCAACTGTTATCCGCATTATTACCCGTCAGCCAAAGGGATAAATGAAATTCTTCCCTTATAGCGGCAAATTGATTGTTTTCCTGTTCTTTTTCAGCATGATACGAATAAACATTACCAAATTCGTACAAATGCAAATCCGGATTTTTGTGGTTGCGGTTGAAACTAATACTTTCCAGTCCGCCGAAAAGCAAGGTTTGCCGCATTGCGTCGATTTCCGCACTCTGTGGATTAGCCGGCAAAATGCATTGCGCTTTTGGGAAAGCGGTCGACGGTTCGTAATACGCGCCTGCTGTAAGAGAGTTATTCAGGATTTCGTTAAATCCGTAACCTGTTAATTGTTCCGATATTAAGTTTTGAAGCTTATACGAAATGTCGGTTTGTGTTTCGTAAGAAAGATTGGATTTCAGTGAATCGCCGGTTTCGACATTATTGTAACCGTAGATGCGCAATATTTCTTCGATAACGTCAACGTCGCGGGTTACATCCACACGGTATGTCGGAATATCCAAAGTCCAAATATCGTCTTCCTTATCTATAATTTTGATTTCAAGATTTTTAAGTATTGTTTCGATGATTTCGGCCGGAATCTGTTTGCCGATTAGATTCCAGGTTTTTCGGATGGAAAGTTCGACCTTTGCATCGGGAACCGGATTCGGATAAACATCCTGAATTTCGCCTGTAATTTTACCTCCGGCTAATTCCTGAATCAGCAAAGCCGCGCGTTTCAAGACATCAACCGTGATGTTCGGATCGGCACCCCGCTCAAAATGGAAAGAAGCATCGGTATGGAGTCCGTGACGGCGAGCGGTTTTACGGATCCAAGTCGGATTGAAATAAGCCGATTCGAGGAAAATATCTGTCGTTGAGTCTTTTACGCCCGAATTGAGACCGCCGAATACGCCGCCGATACACATTCCACCTTCGAGGTTGCAAATCATCAGGTCTTTATCGGAAAGTTTTCGTTCCGTTCCGTCGAGAGTAACGAAAGGCGTTCCTTCCGGAAGCGTTTTCACAATGATTTTGTTATCAATAATTTCCTGTAAATCAAATGCATGTAACGGTTGACCGGTTTCCTGCAAAACATAGTTCGTCGCATCCACAATATTATTGATAGCACGAATGCCGACGCTTTCCAAACGTTTTTTCAACCAATCGGGACTTTCCTTGACGGTAACGTTTTTAATCGTCAACCCTGAATATCGCGGACAAGCTTCTGTATTTTCCACCGTAACGGTAACAGTGGGGGAGTTGTCGTTGATTTTGAAAGTGTCAACGGAAGGTTTTTTCAGGTGAACGGTGAAGCCGCCTTTTACCTGCAAATACGCTGCGAGATCGCGCGCCACGCCGTAATGCGAAGCCGCATCAATACGATTGGGCGTAATATCGACCTCTAATATATAATCGTTTTCAACTTTGTAGTATTCGCTTGCCGGAGTTCCTACCCGGGCGTCGGCGGGCAGTACAATGATTCCGGTGTGGCCGGTTCCGATACCGATTTCATCTTCGGCGCAAATCATTCCGTTGGATTCCACGCCTCTGATTTTGGATTTCTTAATGGTGAAAGATTCGTCGCCCGAATAAAGTTTCGTTCCGACGGTCGCAACAACTACTTTTTGTCCGGCAGCGACATTAGGTGCTCCGCAAACGATTTGGTACGGTTGGGCGTCGCCTGTATTTACGGTTGTGACATGTAAATGGTCGGAATCGGGATGGTCGATGCAAGTCAAAACTTCGCCGATAACCAAGCCTTTTAATCCGCCTTTAATAGATTCAACTTCTTCTATGCTACCGGTTTCCAGTCCGATAGAAGTCAGGGCGGCCGCCAATTCTTCGGGGTTTAACCGGAAGTCGAGGTAATCCTTCAGCCAATTATATGAAATGTTCATCTGTCTAAAATTTTCTTCTAATTTCAAAAATAATCGACAAAAGTAATAAAAATAATTGTAACTTTGCTGCTATAAATTTTAATTAATGATTCGTTATGCAAATGAAAAAGTATTTTTTAGGGATGGTTTCGCTATTTTTGTTAATAGCCGGTTGTCAGAAGAAAACGGTAGAATACCGGACGATTTCGGAAAATGATGCAAATGGGTATGCTTATGAAGAAGTTACCAACGACCCCTACAAAGCGCGTATTTATACGTTGAACAACGGATTGAAAGTGTATTTATCGAAAAATACAGATGAACCCCGTATCCAAACTGTTATTGCCGTTCGTGCCGGCGCGAAAGACGATCCGCGCGACAATACGGGATTGGCGCACTATCTGGAACACATGATGTTCAAAGGTACCGATCACTACGGAACTTCGGACTGGGAAAAGGAAAAACCGCTGCTGGACAGTATTTTCGATTTGTTTGAAGTTCACAAGGCAGCCCAAACGGCTGATGCAAAGAAAAAAATCTACAAACAAATCGACGCGGTATCACAAGAAGCGTCAAAATACGCCATTTCAAACGAGTACGACAAGATTGTCGGATCGCTCGGCGCTTCGGGTACAAATGCTTTCACCAGCTACGACCTGACGGCTTATGTAAACGATATTCCGGCAAACGAAATTGAACGATTTTTGAAACTGGAATATGATCGTTTTTCGAATATTCAACTGCGACTCTTCCACACCGAATTGGAGACTGTATATGAAGAATTTAACATGTATCAGGACAGAGGAACTTCTATGATGTGGCAGAAAGTGTTTGAAGGTTTGTTCGACAAACACCCTTATAAAGTGGACGTTATCGGTTTACCGGAACACTTGAAAAATCCTTCGATGAAAAGCGTAATGGCTTTCCAGAAATATTTTTACGTCCCAAACAACATGGCGATTATGATGAGCGGGGATTTGAATTTTGAATCTACCATACAACTTGTCGATAAGTATTTCGGTCAAATGAAACCGAACGAAAATCTAACGCACGCCGAACCGGTCAAAGAAGAACCGGTAATATCGGCAAAAACGCTCGAAGTGACCACTCCCGACCAGGAACGGATTGCTGTCGCCTACCGGTTTGGCGATGCAAAATCGAAAGACGTTAAATATCTTAATTTAATCGGTTCTATTTTATTCAACGGAACGGCCGGTATGATTGACCTGGATTTACTGCAGAAACAAAAAGTTTTGAATCTTTATGCAGGAGCAGAGCCATTGAAAGATTACGGACTTTTTATATTTATGGGGATGCCGCGCGAAGGACAAACTTTGGAAGAAGTAGGCGGTTTGATTCAGGATGAAATCCGGAAGCTGAAAGCCGGAGATTTCGATTCCACGTTGATAGAAGCAGTTATAAACAATTACAAATTAGACATTATTAGAAAAACCGACAATCGTTATTCCGCTTGTTATGATTTTCTGGACGCTTTTATCAAGGAAATTGACTGGAAGGACGAAGCCGCCAAAATCGATGAGATTTCTAAAATTACCAAAGCGGATTTAGTTGCTTTTGCCAATGATTTTTTCAAAGATAATAACTACGTAACCGTTTACAAACGGACGGGAGAAAACAAAGACAAAGTAACCGTCGATAAACCGACCATCACCCCGATTACAATTAACAGGGAAAGCGAATCCGAACTCGCCAAAGAAATCCTGTCTATGAAAACAACGCCTGTCGAACCGGTATTCCTGGATTATAAATCGCTGATAAAGAATAAAACAATAAAAGATGGCGTCGATTTTTACTATACGAAAAATCCGACCAACAAACTCTATTCTTTAGACCGGTTCGTAGAAATTTCGAACGTGACGGACAAAAAGCTGGCATTGGCTTTCCGCTACCTGCCCTATCTGGGAACGTCGGAATATTCGCCCGAAGAATTGAAAATGGAAATGTATAAGCTGGCAATGAGTTTTAACGCCTATTCTACTTCCGGACGCAGTTATGTCACCCTTTCCGGTTTGGACGAAACTTTCGACCGTTCGCTGGCTTTGATGGACAAAATGATAAACGATGCGGTTGCCAATCCCGAAGCATACAGCAATTTGGTCAATGATATCCTCAAAGAAAGAGCCAACAGCAAACTAAATAAAAGCCGGATTCTCAACGGTTTGATACAGTATGCGCTCTACGGTCCCAAATCTTCTTTCACCGACATACTGACGGAAACCGAGTTAAAAGCCATTGATCCGCAGGAATTGGTTGACATTATTAAACAATTCTCCGGTTACAAACACGGATATTTTTATTATGGGCCTGATTCCGATACAAAAGTAGCCGCCACACTGAAAAAAGTGAAAACCCCCGAAACTTTGGCAGACGTCCCGGAAAAAGTTGATTACCCCGAATTGCCGATGGATAAACCGGTTGTTTACTTTGCCGATTACGATATGGTTCAAACTGAAATTTTCCTTGCAGCAAAAGATGTGAAATTCGATCCGGCATTGATGCCCTATCAAAACATGTTCAACGCTTATTACGGTTCGGGAATGAACTCTATCGTTTTCCAGGAAATACGCGAAGCCCGCGGCTTAGCCTATTCGGCTTATGCTTACGTTTTTTCGCCCCGTTATGCCGACGAATCCAATTATGTGCAAGCATACGTAGGTACGCAAGCGGATAAAATGGCAACTGCCGTCGATGCGTTTAAGGAAATGCTAAGCAATATGGCCAAATCGGAAAAATCTTTTGATTTGAGTAAGGAAAATGTTTTGAACAACATGCGTTCGGAACGCATCATCAAAGAAAATATTTTCTGGAGTTACATGAATTTGAAGGATAAAAATATTGATTATGATATCCGGAAGCCCATTTTTGAAACGATTCAAACCATGAAACTGGACGACGTTCAAAAATATTTCGACGAACACATCAAACCGGCAAAATATTCGGTAGTGTTGGTTGGGAAAAGGGACAAAGTCGATTTCAATTATTTGAAGAAAATCGCTGACGTCAGGGAATTTACTTTGGAGGAGGTTTT
>JAISXN010000050.1 GCA_031270525.1 Candidatus Symbiothrix sp.
CCAAACCCCAGGCTGCGGAACATTCCCCAAATCAAAATAATAAGTATCAAACAAATTATTGATATTCAAAGACAAATTCACACGGTTAATTTTCCAGTTAAATTTCACATCCAAAATGGAAAAAGGTTCGTAAGGCGTTTCGACGCCGGTAGTCAGGTTATTTTTATATTTCGTATAACTTCCGGCTCTGTCCTGCCAACGGAATTGCCAATCAGCGCTCAGGTTTTTATAAACCGGGTGAGAAAGTCCGGCGGTAAATTTATGTTTCAGGTAATCCATTACGTAATTGGAAATCAAACCGCTCGCTTCTTTCGTCTGATGCATAAACATGTAACCTAAACTGAGGTGCGTGTCGGGAATTTTTGGGAAAATCTTTGCAATATTCAATGTAAGATTGGTTTCAAAACCGGATTTATCCAAATCAGTCAGATTGCGCGATTCCCATAGCGAATCGGGATGATGTTTGACCCAATCAATTAAACTTGTTCCTTTCATATAAAATCCGTTAGCCGACGCGCTGACGGCAGGATGAACATATTTTAATCCTAATTCGAGCGAAACGGATTTTTCGGGACGAACGTCGGAATTTCCCTTGTGCGTCTTACCTTTGTAGTATAAATCGGTAAAAGTAGGCATTCGGGTAGCATTGTTCCACGAAGCGAATATTTTCCAGTTGGGGGTGAGCCAATAGGCCGCATTGACGCTCGGATACAAACCGGCATCATTGGAGAACGCCGTATTGTAAATGGCTAATAAACCGAGATTCAGCGTGAACTTTTCGAACACAAAACTATGTTCGAGGAAAGCGGAAAGATTCGTTCGATTGTCCGTCAACCGGTAGGACTTACGATTGAAAAGGGAATCTTTCCCCAGGTTGCTGCTGATAATTTCTTCATTGCGGATTTCCCCCCCGAAATTGGAAATTCCTGCTTTCCACTTGTATTGTACGTTCAGATTGAAACCCAACACATCCGTGCGGTGAAAGTTTTCGCCCGTCGGTTGGTTTTTAATCAACTGATAATGGTCGAAATGCCGGTTCCAATAAAGTTGCGGTGTTACTTTCAATTTTGTTCCTGTCGACGCTTTGACGGCAGCAAACAAAGAACGGGTTTCATCGTATTGATCCGGATAAGCCGCCGAATAAAAAGTATTGGCTCCATACTTTTTATCATTCATACCCCATTGAAAATCCAGGTAAGAATGAGCGTTTACAGTAAAATTACTTTGCCATAAAGCGTTGATTATCTGATAGTCGCTGTTATAAATATAGCCTTCGGACGAAGCGTATCCGGAGGAGAGACTGTGGCCGGAAGCGCCTGCCTTTATGGTTTCCCGCGCATTGACCTCAAAAAGTTTGTGCATCCCGCTTTTAGCTTCCAAAGAAAGTCCTGTGTCGGAATTTTTTTTAGTTACGATGTTAATTCCACCCGAAAAAGCGCCTGCTCCATATAAAAGGGAAGTAGGTCCTTGAATGATTTCAATACGTTCAATGTCGGAAAGATTGATAGGAAAGTCGAGGTTGTAATGACCGGTCTGGGGATTAGTGAGATTAGCTCCATTGAGAAGAATGGCTGTTTGTTCGGAAGTGCCGCCACGCACCGCGACGCCCGATAAAACCCCGTTGGGTCCCCGTTGGCGGACGTCTAAGCCAACGATGCTTTTCAACAAGTCGGAAACGCTTTCGACAGGCTGTCGCGCAATTTCGTCTCTCGTGATAACCGTCACTAACTTAGCGGTTTGATTCATCGTCAGTTCCGCTTTAGAGCCGGTGACAATCAACTCTTCCAACTCTTGTTCGGGAATCGAATCCCGGATTGCCGAAACCTGACTTTGAGCAGCCGTTTCGGTCGTAGCGGCAAAAGTTAGCATACAACCGGCGACAACTCCGGTGTTAATCACTTTATGCAGGCTGTTGAACACTGCATAATTCTTGCGGGCAAATCGTCGGAAACGAAATGCCCACAATAATTTGAATCTTTTTTGTTTCATAAAATAAAAAATTATAATATTCGTCAGAATTAAATTCTGCGTAAATGACTGTTTACAGTAATCGTTTCACCCTTTTTTGTGTCGTAAACGACATTGTTTTTTCCGGTACGAAGATATAATTTTCCTCCTGAAGCGGACAAAACAGTCGCTTTTGTCAATTGTCCTTTTTCCCAGGAAATATCGACAGTGAACCCTCCGCGCGCCCGTAATCCTTTGACGGAACCGGTTTCCAAGGCTGCAGGCAGCGAAGGAAGCAAATTGATTTCAAAATTTCCGTCCGGAGTCCGCAGTTGGCTTTGAACCAACATTTCTGCAATAGCCGCCGTAGCTCCGAAATTTCCATCAATCTGGAAAGGAGGATGGTCGTCGAATAAATTGGGCAGTGTTTTCGTACACAATAAAACGGATAACAGTTTATAGGCATGATCGCCATCGTGCAAACGGTTCCACATATTGATTTTCCATGCTAATCCCCAGCCTGTTCCGCCGTCGCCGCGAGCAGTCAGCGTTTTCCTTGCGGCTTCTGCCAATTCGGGGGTTCCGACCACGGTGATTTGATTTCCCGGATACAAGCCGAACAGGTGTGACGTATGACGGTGATGTGGTTCTACCTCTTTGTAATCTTCCGCCCACTCAAGTATTCTCCCTGTTTCTTCACTGATACGGATAGCCGGAAGTTGTGTCAAGGTTTCTTCACACTCCCTGCGAAAATCATCATCTGTTTTGAGTATTTTACAGGCTGCAATGCAATTCGTAAGCAGATCGTGAATGATTTCCAAATCCATGGTTGCACCGTAGGTAAACACCGATTGCGAACCGTCGGGAAGGAAAAATGCGTTCTCCGGCGAATAAGAGGGATTGGTAACCAATTTCCCGGCATAAGCCGTACCGGCAGGGGCTTCAACCAAAAAATCCATAATAAACCGAGCCGCTCCTTTCATCAACGGATAAGCCCGTTTAGACAAAAATTCCCTGTCGCCCGTAAAACAGTAATGTTCCCAGGGATGTTGCGCCAACCAGGCGGAACCCACTGGCCATATCCCTTGCGGACCATCGGCCGGAGCGGTAAAACCCCAGGCGTCGGTCAAATGGTGAACGACCCAGCCGCGCGCGCCATATATCACTTCAGCCGTGCGTTCTCCGGGCCGAACCAATATATCCATCAGGTCGAACATGGGCGTATGCAATTCGGAAAGATTTGTAATTTCCGCAGGCCAATAATTCATCTGGAAATTAATATTGGTATGAAAATCGGCATTCCAAGGGGCGTTCATCTGCCATACCCAAAGTCCCTGAAGATTGGCAGGCATACCGCCCGGACGTGAAGATGCTATCAGCAGGTAGCGTCCGAATTGAAAGTAAGTTTCCAACAACCCTGCGTCGGGATAACCGTTTTTCCTTGCCGAATCCAAACTTTCGTCGGTTGGAAGCGCTGTTGTATTTTCAGGCGTTTTTCCAAGATTCAGCTCTACGCGGTTAAACAATTTCCGGTGGTCGGCAATATGATTTGTTTTTAACAGGTTATACGATTTGTTCAGGGCTTTTCTTATGGTTTCGGCACAAGTTTGTACCGGATCGGCGGAAAAGGTCGAAATTCCTCCGGCTAAATTGGATAGTCCCGGATAATTGGTTGCGCCCGAAATATATAACGTCAAAGTATCGGCATTTCTCACCGACAAAACATCTCCCGAAATACTTACCGAACCTTTGTCGGCTACCGCTTTCATCAGGGCTGCAAAACTAAGGCCTCGCGGAGTATTCGTTTTATCCTTGATGGGAAGCTGTCCGCTAAGTAATAACGAATAAGGATCGGAGGGCGCACCGCTGCAAACCGCATTTTCCGCTCTTAACAAAGTGAAGTTGCCGTTGATTTTATTTTTTTTATCGGCGGAAAAACGGACAACCATGATATTGTCAACCGCCGAAACGAAATACTCACGGGTATAAGACACCCCTTCGGAAACGTATTTTGCGGTAACAACCGCAGTAGAAAGGTCAAGACTCCGGACGTAATCCGTTGCTTCGCGTTCGGGAGTATCGAACCACAATTCACCCAAGGATTGATACGATTTGATTCTTTTGGGGATTCCCAGCATGGTCTGTTCCGCCAATTTTACCGCTTCGTTGTTTTTGTTTTCAAACAACAGGCGTTGTACTTCGGGTAAAGCTTTTAATGATTCCGGATTATTGGGGTCTAAGGGATAGCCGTCCCACAAGGTGTTTTCGTTTAATTGGATACGTTCGTCCGATACACCGCCGAAAATCATGGCTCCTAATTTTCCGTTCCCGACGGGTAAGGCTTCTTCCCAGATTTTTGCCGGTTGGCGATACCACAGGACATTGCGTCCTTCGGGTTTTGTAGCTTGTCCGCCGAAAGACGCTCTATCGACCCATTTATTGTCAATTTTTCCTTCGCGGGAAGAGGCGGGAAGCGTCTCGCCGGATTGAGCGAATAATCCGGACGGTAACGCTAATAATGAGATAATTAAAATATATTCAAGTTTCATTTTACAAGTGTATTATATTTAGTGATTCGTATCTTATAACGATGTTTGCAATTGCTTCACAAAAGTAGGATTATTTTCGCAAATGAACTGTATTCCGGAGATATTTTTGTTTTCCGGCACGGAAAAAATAAGCTGGTTCCAACCCTGTTTCAAAGGAATTGTCCGGTAAGAATCCAACTTTTTCCCATTCAATCTTATTTCTCCGTTGTCGCTTGTAAAGACAATGTCCAACTTGGGCATATCGGGTTCAATCAATAAATCATCCAAAGGACGGGGACTCCACAGCCAGAGATTGTAGTTTTTCCGGTTGTTTTGTTTTTTTTCAAAAAGGTTTGACAAATCAACGGCTCCTTTTACATCAATCAGCGATTCGGAAAGCGATTTGCCTTTCATGGGAATACCCGATTGATAGAGGATTTTGCTCAATGTATTGTATCCTTTTTCGGTAGCTGCGAAATTGTTGATTGTACTTATGTAAAATACGGATTTTTTAGTGGGATATTTTACAAATACCGGATTGGGACCTTTTGCCTCGTTTTCGCTACGGAGAATAGCGGCTGTTTTTATTTCTTCGGCTTGCTTATTCCATTTCCTCCAATTGGTATTACAAGCGTTCAATAATATTTCCCCTTCCGTTACAAAGTTGCCGGTCATTCCGTATTGGGAAACCTCTTTTTCCTGAATTTCGCAGAAATAGAAATCGGAATTGACGGTGTTTTGCAACCAGGATTTTTGTACGGGAATAAAAGAAGAAGCTTTGCGTGGTTCCAGTTTTAATTCGTCCGGCAAAAAAGATTGACAGGCTTTAAGCGTTGACGGTTCGGGCGACCAAATCCAAATGTCCGCGCCTTTATTCAAGTAATCTTTAATCAATGCCGTTTCCTTTGTATCCGGCGTATAATTTCCATCCAGTAAAATCAAGGCCTCAGCCGGCGTTTTCAACCGGACGGCGAAGACGACTCCGTATTTTTCGAATGATTGTTTGAGTAAAGCGTTGTTATCTCCCACAAAAAGAATCTCGTTGTAGGTTTTCTTTTTTTCCGCTTTTTGTTTTTCTTCTTTTTCCGGCATTTCCGCCCATTTCGACCAAGCCGGCGTATCTCCCGCATTGGCTGCTTTAATTGCTTCAAACATCGGCCAGGGACGGTATAAGGGAAGCGCAGGGTCATACCCCGGATTGAAAGTCGATGAATAAGGCCCCATCCGTTCCGGCTGGATACCCGGAATGCCTTCTTTGTATTCCCCGAAATGAATACCGTCGTCCAAGGAAGGGGGCGTTGTCAAATCCCGTTTCCCGAAAGGCAGCGGTTGCAAGCTATACCACGCGATGTTGAAAACCGACACATAAGAAGCGCCGTTCAAACGTTGGGAGGAAATCAGATCATAACATTCGTAGGCAAGGCCTTCCATCCGGCCCGATTGCGATTCGTAGGCGCGTTCACCGTTGTATTTGGAAACCTGTTCGGGCGTTCCGTAGTAAGCCATACTATGTTCGCCTATTCCCCAGGGCTTCCCGATTTGAATCCAGCGTTTCATGGAATTTTTATCGCCGTAATGTCCTACGGTTGCAGGGAGAATACCGTCTCCGTCATCCTCTCCGTCGGCGGAAATCCATGGCCGGGTCGGGTCGTTTTCACGTACAATGTCGCGCCAGTCAGCCCAGGCTTGTTTTTGATATGGCATCCATTCCGGTTTGTTGAAGACATGGAGGATGACCGGTTTGTTTTCGTTACTGATACTCCATCCGAATACGGCAGGATGATTACGGTCGCGAATCACCATTCGTCTCAAATGGTCTTTGGAGTTTTCCCAGAAAACCGGCGAATCTAATTTCGGACCTCCGTCGCTTGCCCAGTTGGCTGTTTCCGCCAGGATACAAATCCCCATTTCATCGGCCAAATCGAAATAAAAGCGCGGATATACCTGGGCGTGGGGACGAACCGCATTGGCATTGGCGTCTTTCAAGGCGGTATACCAGGCGTATGCGTAACGCCGCGTCAATTGAGGAATTCCCATAAAATGCCATGAATCGCCCCTGAGTTGATATTCTTTACCGTTCAATAATTGTTTGGTTCCGTCGAATGTCCATTCCCGCCAGCCGAAACGTTCGTATTTGAGGTCTGTAACCGTCTTATTGCTTAATTTCAACGTTAAACCGTAAAGATTCGGAAATTCGGGCGTCCAATATTTCAAATCGCCTTCTTTTACCGGAATCCGGAGGGTTAGTTTAGTTATACCCGGCGACAGGCTCAACTTTTGCTGTGCAATACTTAAAGACGGATTTGCAGCGAGTTCCCAATCAGGAACAGGCGCCGAGTGAATATCTGTTCCCGCTTTATTGAGCCATTCCCTGATATCGCCGGAAAGAACAAGCGATTCGGTCTTTGCGGAAGTATTTTCAATGGTAATATCCACTTCCAGGCTGTTGCCGGAAACCAACGGTTTGATAAATACATTACCGATATTGATTTCAGGCACGGCAACCAGAAACACGTCTTGCCAGATGCCGTTCATATCGTATCCGAACATGGAGCCGGCAGGAACGATCCGTCGTCCTTTGGTGGAATTGTCTTCAAAAAGATACTGGCTTCTCACGCCGACCCAAATTTCTGTTTTTTCTCCCGGTTTCACGAAGGCGGTAATGTCTGCGTCGAACGGAAGGAATAAGTCAAAATTTTCCCCCACTTTTTGCCTGTTTACATACACTTCGGCATATCCGGCTATCGCTTCAAAGTGAAGGAATATTTTTTTGTTGTTCCAATCGCCCGGAATTGTGACGTTTTTTCGCATCCATGCCATTTTTACTTTTTCCCATTCCTTGGGGTAAGAAGGAAAATTCCGATGGTCGGGACCCGCTAAATCCCTGTTGGCAAAAGCATTGATATTCCATGGGCTGGGAATTTTAATTTTTACTTTGTCCCAGTTTTCCTCTTGAGGCTGAGGCAATTCAGGCGCGACGCCTTTCCTGGGCTGGTAAGCTTGGGGAAGCTCCACAGCCTGAAAATCCCACTTCCCGTTAAGACAAATTTCTTGTCGAAGCGGATGTTCGATTTTAACGGTAAACCCTTCCGATGGGGCAAAGACATGATTGTAACGCAGAATGTTATCTGCATTTACAATCCATGTTGATACGATAAACAATAAGATAAATACTGTTCTTTTCATGATAATATAAAATTAAACCTGCATATTTAAGGCAAAATTAAGGAAACGGAATTAATAAAATGATTAATAAAAGGCTTAAATAAATACATCATGAAAAATTAATTGTATAATCTTATTTTTTT
>JAISXN010000073.1 GCA_031270525.1 Candidatus Symbiothrix sp.
CTATCGACTTTGAAAATCCGGCCGGGGAAGTCTCCGACTAATTTTTGCGAAGTGTAGAGATGGCTGTGGGGATGCAGTTTTTGCACAGGATACATTTGCGCAGGGCTTTTAAAAAGTCCGGCTTTCAGAAGAGTGACATTGGGTTCGTAGAGATATTCTGCTATGCCGGATGCGTATTCAATCGAGCAGGCTTTCTCTTCCGAGTAACGAAATGATATTTTTTCGTCCTTATTTTTTGTATCCGGATTTACGCAATGTATCTGAGGCTCTTGCGTTTGTTGTCGTTTGAGCAGAAAAAGTAATTCTTTACATTCGTTGTTCACGCCGACAACATGAACTTCCGCCACAGATTTCAATTTGTTCAGCGATTGCGCGATATCAAGCATGGGAGACAATTTAATCAGGACAGTTGGGGCTTTTCCCAGGAGTAAATCTTGAATTTTCAAGAGATTAGGTTCTGCATTCTCAATGGCTACGGTCTTTTTGCCGGAAGCCGAACGGCGGGCAGGGTCGATGAAAATAACATCAATCGGCGGCATTTTTTTCAGATATTCTACACTGTCGGCGTTTTCAACTGTTGCCGTATTTAAGCCCAGAACTTTCCAATTATGTTGCGCAATTTCGCATAAATCTTTTTGCTGTTCGACGTAAAAAGATTTTTTGAAATTCGGGGCGATAAAAGCGAAATCGACGCCAAAGCCCCCTGTCAAATCGGCAAAAGTATTTCCCGAAAGCAGGGTGGCTTTATAGCGGGCGGTATCTTCCGACGAACATTGTTCGAGAGCGAGGCGGGACGGGAAAATTAAATCGTCATGCTGTTCCCATGAGGGAATTTTGGTTGCAGCCAACCGGCGGTTTTCTATCTGTGTCAAAGCAAAATGAATATCGACGTCCGGATTGGCAAGCGAATGGAATTGAAAGGCCAGTTTCCGCACATCATCGTTACGGTGCGCTTTGATAAATCGGCTGGTAGCATTATCCGGCATTTTCCAGGTTGACTCTTTCGGCTTCAATTTTTCCTTTCAGGAACATCGAAGCCATGGAAGCGAATTTTTCTTCCGATTCGGTAGTGTAAAAACGACAGATACCGTTTTCCGAACATTCCGACGCTATTTCGGGATGCCGGTGGAGATAGTCTTCAAGGCTTTCGGCTACTAATTGTCCTTGAGACACTAAACGGATTTCTCCGGGCAAGTATTTGCGGATTTTATTTTCCAGCAACGGATAATGGGTGCAAGCCAATACGAGCGTATCAATCAACAGGTCTTTTCTGAGGACGTTTTCTATATGTTGTTTGACGAAATAATCGGCGCCGGGCTTGTCGTATTCGTTGTTTTCGACCAAAGGCACCCACATCGGACAGGCTTCACATTCAACAACCATACCGGGGAAAAGTTTTTCTATTTCAAGCGGATAAGATTGAGAAGTAATGGTTCCCTGTGTTCCGAGAATGCCGATATGAAAAGAACCGGTAATTTTATTGAGCCTTTCGACAGTGGGACGAATCACTCCTAAAACCCTTCGTTCGGGGTCTATTGCCGGCAGGTCTTTTTGTTGAATAGTCCGGAGCGCTTTTGCCGAAGCAGTATTGCATGCGAGGATAACCAATCGGCAACCTCTCCGGAAGAGCCATTGAACAGCTTGGAGCGTAAATTCGTAAACGACTTCGAACGAGCGGTTTCCGTAGGGTGAACGAGCGTTATCGCCTAAATACAAGTAATCGTATTGGGGTAATCGCTTGCGGATTTGTTCCAGAATAGTGAGTCCGCCGTAGCCTGAATCGAAAATGCCTATGGGTGTCATCATATTGTACTCGCCGAATCTACCTTATTTTTATAATAATTCCATCGCTCCAACACGCTTGATACATAATTAACCGTCTCTTTCCCACGTAAATATCCTACTCTACAAACCGAATCGTTGTAATATTCCGGTTGACTTTTTAAGAGGAGATAGGGTTCTACATCTTCCCAATAGCTTGGGTTTTTGCCGTATTTTTCGGCAAGCGCTTGTGCATCCATAACATGCGCCTGGCCGGCATTGTAAGAGCCGAGAACATATTTTATACGTTCCTCTTTGTTTTCGATGCGTGAAAAATATTTATCCAATTTCACAAGCAGTTTACAAGCGGCTTTGATATTGTGTTCAGGGTCAAACAGTTCGTCGCCCGATACTCCAAGCGCTGTTGCCGTGCGGGGCATCAGACCCATTAAGCCCGAAGCTCCTTCCCACGAAGAACGGTTGGTGAGAAAGTTGGATTCCTGAAATGAAATCGAAGCGAGCAATCGCCAATCATAACCATATTGTCCGGCATGTTTCTTGAAAAGTTCATCGAACGGGGAAATCCGGCCTTTTTTCAGCATCGGTTTCATTCTGTCGGATACTTTGCTCATTTCAAAATACCTTTTGTTTATCTGCTCCAAATTCGGATTATTCTTGTTTTCAAACCACCGGTTGATTTCTTCCGCTAATCCGGGCATTGTTTTTCTTACCGCCCAGGAAGAGCGTTGCGGATGACCTACGACCAAAGATATATTGATGTTTCTGAAATAAGTCTTATTCAGTTTCGCTAAGTCAATATCACTCACCGTGTAAGGTATTTTCCCCCTGGCAACCATTTCGATTAAATCTTCCGTTGAAATTGTATCTTTGTCGATTGTCCGGATTTGGATTCCTCCGCCCAGTTCATCGTTCAGGTTCATCATGCGCCGGTAATATTTACTGTCATGGATAAGCCACACTTCTTTTCCTATCAAATCGGTAACGTCTTTTAAAACCGTATCTTTCCGGTTCGCCCTTTGAATCAAGACCTGCTCATTGATAACTTCCCGCCCGCAATAAATCAAATGTTCTTTTCCTTTTTTGGTTATGGGAATGTTGTAGGCAATCAGGTCGCCTTCTCCGTTTTCGAGCATTTCGGTCAGTTTGGTTTCATTATCTGCTAACTTAATGTTTATCCGAAGCTTATTGCTTTCTGCAAAATCATTCAACAACTCGTATTCATATCCTTTGATTTCACCTTTATAAATGAAATAGGACATGGAACCGGGCAAAGTCAACACATTAAGTTCTTTACTGTCAATAATCTGTTGAAAATCATTTAATTCGCCGGACGGCTGATGATGGCATTTTTTGCTATAAAAATAACCACCGGCGACGATAAGTAAAGAGAGTAGGATGAGAAAAGGAACAAAGAAAGGCGTCTTTATTCCAAATAATTGTAAACGTTTCTTCATTAAGTTTTTACATTCCATAAACAAGACTGTCCAAAATAATGGGGATATCGTCCGTTTTCACGCCGGCATTCAACAAATCGGGAATATCGGCGACAAAAGATTCCGTAAATTTTTCGAACGAATTTCCGTTACTGTTCAGCGCTGATTTGTATAATTCCAGCGCCTCCTTGCTGTTTCCCATCGCCAGACGAGTGTGGCCGGCATTGAGATAGTCGATGGCATTCGGATTACTCGCGATTATTTTTTGGAAATAATCCAGGGCTTGTTCGTATTTGCCGCTCAGGAAAGAACACCAAGCG
This sequence comes from Candidatus Symbiothrix sp., assembly GCA_031270525.1. GTDB lineage: Bacteria > Bacteroidota > Bacteroidia > Bacteroidales > Azobacteroidaceae > Azobacteroides. Next base: position 3,536 of record JAISXN010000073.1, read on the forward strand.
ATTGGACGCCAAGCTTTTTCTTTATTATTTGTTAAGTATTCCACTTTGAAATAATGTTTCAAAGCTTCCGTATAATTCTTTAATTCCAGGTAACAGTGACCAATGCTCAGTTGTATGGACAAATTGTCGGGATTCAGTTGTTCGGCTTTCCGGTAATAAGACAGGGCTTCCCCGGGTTGTTTCAATGCGCGGTAGCAGTAAGCCAATTTTTTGATTGTCCACGAATTATTCGAATTTAACAATTCTGCTCTCAGGTAGCTATCCAAAGCTTCTTCCAATTTTCCCATCATTTGCAGACAATAGCCTTTTTTCTGCAAAAGGGTTTCGTTATTTATGTCTTTCCGTAACAGGACATTAAATACATCGGCTGCTTCTTCGAAATAATTCCGGTGGAAATAATATTCCCCGATAATTGTCAGGCTTTCCGAATCGGAAATAAAATTGGCGATGGAAGGAACTTGATAAAATTCGGGTTTCATTGTGAAAATATCTTCGACGTTCTGGCGTCGCGGAAACAATTTATAGAAGCGGTACAAATCCTGAATATACTGTCTTGCAACCGGATGGATTTTTCCTGATTCCGAACCAGGCAGTTCTTCTTTCATCATTTCCCTGACAGCCGAAGTTTCCGCAGAAAACTGTCCCATTATCATTTTACGATAAGTTTCGGGCATTTGAGCGATGCTGAAATAGAAGGAATATTTGTCGGAATTACACAACAACGACGAGTCAAACAGAAGTTTGGCAAATCCCTTCAATTCATCATTTAACTCACTCCGTAGCGGCGTAACAAACAAGGAAAACCAATGATGTATTTCGTTGAAAAAAGGAAAATTTTTCAGGTGCAGAAAGGAAGAATGCATCACGTCTGCGCCTTCCAATTGTAATTCGGAAAATTCCTGCAAGCGGTCGCCCAGGCCCGATTCTTCAATTAAATTCTGCCATTCGGGGTTTTTTTCGTCAATGCCGGTTTCGCCGAATAAATCGTCCATCCGTATTTTTTTATTGAGTAAGGGATTGATTTTCATCATGCCGGGAATGATTTCTTCCTTCATGATGCGGGTAATTTTTTCGGTTTCCCGACTCAGGATAAATTGTAAGATGATATGGCGTACGTCATTGATAAATCGTTTATTATCGGATAAATATTGTAAGCGGTTACTGATATTCGGATAGAGATACAGGCGTTTGTCGTAACGGCGGAGAAACAGTAAAACACCTGTCAAAGCCCGTTGACGAATTTCTTCGTTCGGGTTTTCGCAAGCGTCAAGCAGTAGATTGATTTTCCGTTCGTCGAACAATTCTTCCAGACTCAGTATCAATGCGGAAACAATCAGGCTGCTTAAGGTATTTGTATTCAATTCATTACGTAAAACTTCCGACCAAATCTTTTCTTCGCCGGCAGTCCATAAACTGCTTGCCCAAATGATGCGAAAGACTTTGCCTTCGATTTCTTCCCGTTCTTTTTCAATAGATTGCAGGTTTTGGTTTTTTTCATCACCTTCATCCAGCAAATCATTTAAAGTGGTTTTGCCGGTTAAATCATTGATTAACTCGACAAGTTGGTCCGGAGATTCGGGGGGAGAGTAGAGTAGGGTTCTACGTATTTCGTAAGCATAAGACCATGAATGAGTTGCTTTGATTTCTAAAACTGCCTGGTCGGCAATCTGATAAACCGAACGAAACAAGTCGTGATATATTTTTTCCTGTTGGGGGTCTTTCACGCCGTCAGTCAGGTAATGGAGCATCATTTTGTAATTGTCTTCCAATTCGTTAAGTCTTTCTTTTAATTGCCAATTGGAAAGGTTTGCTAAAAGAAAAGTCAATATTTCGAAAGATAGTTTAAGTCTTTTTTGTTCCAAAGACTCCGAGATTTTAGAAAAACAGGACTTCATTTCTTGGAAATTTGACCACATAATCTTACAATTTGGGAACAAAGGTAAAAATTTTTTTTAGGAAAATTATTGTTCTATCGAAACATTTTGTTATTTTTGCCGTTTAAAATAGAAAAAACCTAAATTTTACGATGGCAAAGGTGAAAAGATATTTATTAAACCTGACATTCGGTCTATTATGTACATTGGTTTTTGCATCATGCAAAGATATAGATTCTTATACTGTTCAGGGAAATATAAAGGGCATTGAAAATCCTGATATATATATAGTTATACATACGGATTCTACCGTTCGAATAGATACGATTCAATCAAAAGCGGGTAAATTCAAGTTTAAAAGCAAATCTGAAACCCTCGAATCGGTGGTTATTTACATGGAAAAAGGAAATGTTTGGGTAACTGTTTGGGCTAAAAACGGCGAAGATATTATCCTTACCGGCGATGCGAATTATCCCGAATTAATTCTGGCTAAAGGTGGAGAAACCAATGATTTATTGTCTGATTTCAAGACCGGGAACAAGGCATTAATCAAAGAAAAAGGCGATTTGAGGGATAAAATTCTAAACAATTCCAAAGAGAACGGCGATGTAGGCGCTGAAATGGCAAGCGCTCAATTTTCGTCCCAAATAAAGAATATTGACCAATCGTTGAAAAAAGAGGTAACGGATTTCGTGAAATTGCATCCGTCTTCTGTTGCCGCTCTGGTATTGATTCAGGATTTTTTGTTGGATATTGAAAATGCTTCCGACATTCAACCTGTACTTTCTTTGATTACCGGGGAAGCGAAGGAAAATGAATTATACGCCAAATTGCAGACCTGGAGTGTGAAAGACCAACAAACCGAAGTCGGAAAACCGGCGCCTGATTTCGAAGTTTTAAGTACTAAAAACGATACCATCCGGTTGAAAACTTTCAAAGATAAATATCTTTTGCTGATGTTTGCGGCTTCCTGGTCTCCATTCTGCGAGTCGGATTATCCCCAATGGCTGGCTATCCGTAAAAATTTCTCCGAAAAAGAATTGGGTATGCTGACAATTTCATTGGATGAGAACAAGCCCGATTGGGAAAAGTTAGTCAAAGAAAAAGGTTTTACCTGGACGCAAGTGATTGATAATGCAGGTTGGTCTTCCGCAATGGTTTCATTGTATAACGTTTCGGAAATCCCCTGTAATTATCTGATTGATAAAGATAAAAGGATTTTCGGTTCAAAAATCCCAACCGACAGTATTCAGTCAATATTAACAAGCAAGCTAAAACTAAGAGCCAAAAATTGAGAAAAACTGATGAGTTAAACAGTAGAATTAAAAACTAAAAAACTAAAACTGCACTATGTTAGTAAAGGTCTATGCAGCAGCCCTTCAGGGCATTCATGCAAATATTATTACGATTGAAGTCAATTGTAGTAAAGGTATTAAATTTTTTTTGGTGGGTCTTCCCGATATCAGTATTAAGGAATCGCATGAGCGGATTATTTCCGCATTGGGTGAAATCGGGTTAAAATTCCCTCGAAAACAGATTGTTATCAATATGGCGCCGGCCGACGTCAGGAAAGAAGGCGCCGCCTACGATTTGCCGTTGGCTATCGGTATTCTGACCGGAGCGGAGAAAATCAAAGCAGATAAAACCGGAGATTATCTGATGATGGGAGAATTGTCGTTGGACGGCAGTCTGAAATCGGTGAAAGGCGTATTGCCGATTGCCGTTAAAGCGAGAGAATGTGGCTTCAAAGGTGTTATTCTTCCGGCTTGCAATGCGCGGGAAGCCGCAGTGGTACAAGATTTGGAAGTTTATGGCGCGGAGAATCTCCTGGAGGTAATCGACTTTTTCAACGGGAAGAAAGAATTGACTCGTACCATTGTCGACCCTCGTAAGGAATTTTATGACAATCAAGCCAAAATTGATTGGGATTTCTCGGAAGTCAAAGGACAGGAAGGCGCTAAGCGAGCGATTGAAGTGGCTTGCGCCGGCGGACATAATATCCTCCTTGTCGGCAGTCCGGGAGCAGGTAAAAGCATGTTAGCCAAACGAATACCCTCTATTCTTCCTCCTTTGACACTGAGTGAGAGTCTGGAAACGACCAAGATTCATTCGGTTGCAGGGAAAATCAATCATAACGGTTCGCTGATTGCCGTTCGTCCTTTCCGGAATCCTCATCATTCCATATCCATGGTAGCGATGGTTGGCGGCGGTTCTTATCCTCAACCGGGGGAAATCAGTCTCGCGCATAATGGCGTTTTGTTTTTGGACGAAATGGCGGAGTTTGCCCGTGGCGTTCTGGAAGTTCTGCGGCAACCTTTGGAAGACAGGAGAATTACCATTTCCAGGGCGAAATTCAGTATTGATTATCCGGCGGGATTTATGTTGGTCGCTTCCATGAATCCCTGTCCGTGCGGGAATTTTAATAATCCCAATAAAGCTTGCGTCTGTACCTCCGAACAAGTTCGGAAATATCTGAACCGGATATCAGGCCCTTTGATGGATAGGATTGATATTCAGATAGAAATCGTACCAGTTCCGTTTGAAGATATTTCGGATATTCGTCCGGCCGAGTCGAGCGAAAACATTCGCGAGCGGGTAATTCGTGCGCGAAAAATTCAGGAGGAACGTTTTTCCGGAGAAGATGGAATCTATTGTAATGCACAGATGCACACTCGTTTGCTTCATCAGCACGCTCAACCCGACGCAGCGGGCTTAAGTCGTTTAAAAGATGCTATGGAACGGCTCAATCTTTCTGCGCGGGCTTATGACCGCATTTTGCGGGTGGCGCGTACCATTGCGGATTTGGGGGATTCCGAAAGAATACAGGTCGGGCATATTGCGGAGGC
>JAISXN010000099.1 GCA_031270525.1 Candidatus Symbiothrix sp.
CCGATTAAAATTTTTTTCGTACATTTGTACTCAAAATTACCGGTATGAAAATTTTATTTATAGGAGGTACAGGCACAATCAGTACGGCGATATCCAAATTGTTAATTCAGTCGGGACACGATTTGTACCTCATAAACAGAGGGAAAAGGAATGGTGTGCTTCCCGAAGGAGCGCATTATTTGATTGCCGATATTGATGATGAAGCAAAAGTAGCCGGTTTAATCAAAGACCTGGAGTTTGATTGCGTCGTCGATTTTATTGCTTTCGCTCCGAAGCAGTTAGAAAGAGATTATCGTTTGTTTAACGGAAAAACAAAACAATTCATATTTATAAGTTCGGCTTCGGTTTATCAAAAACCGCTGTCGGATTACCGCGTTACGGAAGCCACTCCGTTAGCGAATCCGTATTGGCAATATTCGCGGGACAAGATCGATTGTGAAAACTATTTAATGAAACTGTACAGGGAAGAAGGGTTTCCGGTGACAATCGTTCGTCCGAGTTATACATACGATGAGCGGAAAGTGCCGTTGGCCGTACATGGCAATCAAGGAACCTGGTCGGTTATCAAACGCATTATCGACGGCAAACCGGTGATTATTCACGGCGACGGAACTTCCTTATGGACAATGACTCACAATAGCGATTTTGCGAAGGGTTTTGCCGGATTAACCGGAAATATCCGCGCTTTGGGAGAAGCAGTCCAAATCACTTCCGATGAAACGCTTACGTGGAATCAGATTTACCAATGCATCGCCAAAGCCGTCGATCGTCCGTTGAAAGCCGTGCATGTATCGTCGGAATTTCTGGCTGCTGCCGGTCCCTACAATTTTTACGGCGGATTGTTGGGCGACAAAGCTGTTTCCGCCGTATTCGACAACACGAAACTGAAACGGTTGGCGCCCGGTTTTGTTGCCGTGAAACGTTTCGACGAAGGCGTGAAAGAAACGATTGATTATATCCTGGCTCATCCCGAATATCAGCAGGAAGACCCGGAGTTCGATATCTGGACTGATAAAATAATAGAAATCATGCAGTTAGCTGCTAAAACAATAAAATTCAACAAAAATTATGACATTTGACATGCGATACAACACCCAAGAAAAACATCTGGCTTTGCCGGAATACGGTAGAAACATTCAGAATATGGTCGATCACTGTGTTTCCATTCCCGACAGGGAAGAACGGACGCGATGTGCGAATACGATCATCAACATCATGGGCAATATGTTTCCTCATTTGCGGGACGTCAATGATTTCAAGCATATCCTTTGGGATCATCTGGCCATTATGTCTGATTTCGCACTGGATATTGATTATCCCTACGAAGTAATCAAACGTGAAGACTTGTATGCCAAACCGGCGAAATTACCTTATTCTCAAGGAAAAATAACCTACAAACATTATGGCAAAAACCTTGAGAATATGATTAAAAAGGCTACGGAATACGAAGGCGGCGAGTTGAAAGAGTCCTTAATCGGTATGTTGGCCAATCACATGAAGAAATCGTTCCTTACATGGAACAAAGAAGCGGTTGATGACCAAAAGATTTTCAAGGATTTGGAAAATTTGTCCGACGGGAAAATCGTATTGACGGAAGATTCCCACAAATTGACGGAATCGAAGGATATTTTATCAAAGAAAAACAAAAATCTTGCCCGAAGACAAAAAAATTAGCCCTATGGCATCATTTATTATAGAAGGAGGACATAAATTGTCGGGAGAAATCGTTCCGCAAGGAGCGAAAAACGAAGCCTTGCAGGTAATTTGCGCAACTCTACTTACGTCCGAAAAAGTAACAATCCGCAATGTTCCCAATATTCTGGATGTTAACAATTTAATTGTACTGTTAAAGGAAATAGGCGTCAAGGTGGATCGTCCCGAACCGAATGCTTATACTTTCCAGGCCGACGATATTGATTTGGAATACCTTAAAACGGACGCATTTTTGAAAGGCTCAACGGCTTTGAGAGGGTCGGTCATGCTGGTCGGTCCTTTGGTCGCCCGTTTCGGCGAAGCGCTTGTTTCCAAACCGGGAGGGGATAAAATCGGCCGGCGCCGCTTAGATACGCATTTTATCGGTATACAGAAGTTAGGCGCAGATTTTAATTATGACCCTGAACGTCAGCTTTTTGAAGTAAAATCAAACGGTTTGAAAGGAACTTATATGTTGTTGGACGAAGCCTCCGTAACCGGAACAGCCAACATCTTGATGGCTTCCGTGCTGGCAGAAGGAAAAACAACCATTTACAATGCCGCTTGCGAACCTTATCTCCAACAACTGACCAAAATGTTGATGGCAATGGGCGCCCGGATAGAAGGTCTGGCTTCCAATCTTCTCAGGATTGACGGCGTTGAGGCTTTGCACGGTTGCGAACATACGATTTTGCCCGATATGATTGAAGTCGGGAGTTTTATCGGTATGGCGGCAATGACCCGTTCCGGTCTGCGTATTAAAAATGTTTCCTACAACGATTTGGGAATCATTCCCGATGCTTTCGGGAAGCTGGGTATTTCTCTCAGAAATGAAAATGACGATATTATCGTTCCCGAACAGGATTCTTACACGATAGAAACATTCATCGACGGCTCGATTCTGACGATTGCCGACGCACCCTGGCCCGGACTGACGCCCGATTTGTTAAGCGTTTTTCTTGTGGTTGCCACGCAGGCAAACGGAAGCGTGCTCATTCACCAGAAAATGTTTGAAAGCCGTTTGTTTTTCGTCGATAAATTGATCGACATGGGTGCGCAAATTATCTTGTGCGACCCGCACCGCGCAACGGTTATCGGTGCTAACCGCCGTTACAACCTGCGTGCAACGACGATGGTTTCGCCCGATATCCGCGCCGGAATTGCCATGCTGATCGCTGCAATGAGCGCCGAAGGAACCAGTTGTATCCAGAATATCGACCAGATTGACCGGGGTTATGAAGATATTGACAAACGTTTGAATGCTTTAGGCGCAAGAATCACGCGGATATCATGATCAGACGGGAAGACCTGGCAAAAATCGGACAGTTCAGGAAGCCGCACGGCATAAAAGGAGAAATAATATTTACTTTCACCGACGATTCTTTCGAGGATAGCGAATGTCCTTTTTTTATTTGCGAGATTGACGGTATCTTTGTGCCTTTCCGTATTGAAAATTACCGGTTTACTTCCGGCACAGCGGGCATGGTTCGCCTGAAAAACCTCAGTTCGGATAATAAAGTTCGTTTTCTCTCCAACAAAGACATTTATTTTCCGAAAAAACACCTTGTTGCCAAGCCTTCCGGCGATTCTTATACCTGGGATTATTTCACCGGTTTTACTGTAATCGACGAGCATTTTGGAAAAATCGGTACAATCACCGATGTTGAAGAATCTACGCTTAATGCTTTGTTTATTGTCGAAACAGAAACAGACGAAATCCTGATTCCTGCCGCTGATGAGATGATTACTTCCATTGACGAAGATAAGAAAGAATTGCATGTTGCGCTTCCGGAAGGATTGTTAGAGCTTGAAGACAAATAAGATATTATCCCATAAACTTGCGCCATTAAAAAAAAAATTGTAATTTTGCACAAATTTTCAAGAAAAGAACCGGCACCTTAGTGTGTTGACGCGTTGATATATGATAAAAATAACATTTCCCGATAGTTCCTCCCGCGAATACCCGGAAGGAACGACTGCTATGCAAATAGCGGAAAGTATTAGTCCCCGTTTGGCGCAAGACGTTCTGTCTGCGGGCATTAACGGTGAAACGTGGGATTTGTCGCGTCCGATCAATTCGGATGCGACTATTCAATTATATAAATGGGAGAATGAAGAAGGCAAACATACTTTCTGGCATTCATCCGCACATTTATTGGCGGAAGCCCTGCAAATATTGTATCCGGGCGTCAGATTCGGGATAGGACCGGCAATTGAAAACGGTTTTTATTACGATATAGATCCGGGTGAAGGTGTAACCGTCAAGGATTCCGATCTTCCTGCTATCGAAAAGAAAATGCAGGAATTAGTAGCTGAAAAAAGTCCGATCCGGAGGAAAAGCATTGCCAAAGACGATGCTTTGAAACTGTTCGGCGACAGGAACGAAACCTATAAAACCGAATTAATCGGCGAATTGGCCGACGGAACAATCACGACTTATACTCAGGGTGTATTTACCGATCTTTGCCGCGGACCGCATTTGCCCGATACTTCTTATATCAAAGCTATCAAACTGACGTCGGTGGCGGGAGCTTATTGGCGCGGCGATATAACACGGCCACAACTGACCCGTATTTACGGGATTACTTTTCCGAAAAAGAAGCTTTTAGACGAATATCTCGTTTTATTGGAAGAGGCTAAAAAGCGCGATCACCGGAGAATCGGTAAAGAAATGGAACTGTTCACTTTCTCTCAGAATGTGGGACAAGGTCTTCCGCTCTGGTTGCCGAAAGGTACGCAACTGCGCTTGAAACTGGAGGATTTTCTTAAAAGAATACAAAGACAATATGGTTACCAGCAAGTGATTACGCCGCATATCGGAAATAAAATGCTGTATGTAACTTCCGGTCATTATGCGAAATACGGAAAAGATTCTTTCCAGCCGATTCATACGCCCGAAGAAGGCGAAGAATTTTTGTTGAAACCGATGAATTGTCCTCACCACTGTGAGATATATAAAGCTTTTCCACGTTCTTATAAGGAGTTGCCGCTCCGGTTAGCTGAATTTGGAACGGTTTACCGTTACGAACAAAGCGGGGAATTGCACGGATTAACGCGCGTGAGAGGTTTTACGCAAGATGATGCACATATTTTCTGCGCACCCGAACAGGTTAAGGAAGAATTTATCAAGGTGATGGATATTATTCATATCATTTTCCGCGCCTTGGATTTTAAAGATTACGAAGCACAGATTTCTTTGCGTGACCCCGACAACAAGGAAAAATACATCGGTTCGGAAGAAAATTGGGAACGTGCGGAAAGAGAGATTATTGAGGTTTGTGAGGAAAAAGGCGTCAAAGCGAAAATCGAATTGGGTGAAGCCGCTTTTTACGGTCCCAAATTGGATTTTATGGTGAAAGACGCTTTGGGCCGGCGTTGGCAGTTAGGCACCATTCAGGTTGATTATAATTTGCCGGAACGTTTTGAATTGGAATACACCGGAGCGGACAATCAAAAACACCGTCCGGTCATGATTCATCGCGCACCGTTTGGTTCTATGGAACGCTTTGTGGCTGTGTTGATTGAGCATACGGCAGGAAAATTCCCCTTGTGGTTGGTACCCGATCAGGCGGTAGTTATTCCGGTCAGTGAAAAGTTCAACGCTTATGCAGAGGAAGTTGCCGGAGAATTGAAGAAAAAGGATATTCGCGTTGTCATTGATGACAGGAACGAAAAAATCGGACGCAAAATCAGGGATAACGAATTGAAAAAAATCCCTTATTTACTGGTTGTAGGAGAAAAAGAAATTGAAAAAAATGAGGTTTCGGTAAGAAAACAAGGAGTGGGTGATATGGGTTCAATGAAAATTGCTAACTTTGCCGAAATAATAAATAATGAAGTAGAAAAACAAAGTCTCGTTAATTCGTAAATGAAGAAAGACAATCTCAAAGATCAGTACCGGATAAATGAAAAAATCCGGGTAAAAGAAGTCCGTTTAGTGGGCGATAATGTGGAACAAGGCGTTTACCCGCTTAGCGAGGCTTTAGAATTTGCAAGAGCCCAAAATCTGGATTTGATTGAAATTTCGCCAAATGCCGTGCCGCCTGTTTGTAGGATTCTGGATTATCAAAAATTCATCTACCAACAAAAGAAACGTCAGAAGGAACAAAAAGCCAAATCCGTGAAAATTGTAGTCAAAGAAATTCGATTCGGTCCGCAAACCGACGATCATGACTATAATTTCAAGTTGAAACATGCGAAAAACTTCCTCGAAGAAGGCGCAAAAGTAAAAGCATACGTGTTTTTCAAAGGAAGATCGATTCTTTTCAAAGAGCAGGGAGAAGTGTTGTTGTTACGCTTCGCCAACGATTTGGAAGATTATGCGAAAGTGGAACAATTACCTTTACTGGAAGGTAAAAAAATGATTATTATGTTGGCTCCCAAGAAATTGGGGATAGTGCAAAAGAAACTTGTGAAACCGGAAAGTGCGGTTGAACAGAAGATAGAGGAAGAATAAGGAGGAAACTCTTTAATAATTAATAATAAACTAAATTTAAAACAAACATGCCTAAAATGAAGACTAATTCCGGTGCCAAAAAAAGATTCGCTCTTACCGGAACAGGAAAAATCAAGAGAAAACATGCTTACAAAAGTCATATTCTGACGAAGAAGACCAAGAAGCAAAAAAGACGGTTAACGCATTTCTCCATTCTGAGTAAAGCAAATGAACGGAGTGTGAAAGAAATGCTGGGGATGAAATAACCGAAAAAAGAGTTTTTTAAAGATTTATTAACAGAGAGTTAGCACAAAAGACCGTTTAAGTACGACGCTGACAATCACAATCATTTTAATTAATTATGCCGAGATCAGTAAATCATGTAGCTTCAAGAGCTAAAAGAAAAAGAATCCTCAAGTTGACAAGAGGTTATTATGGCGCGAGAAAAAATGTATGGACAGTCGCCAAAAATACTTGGGAAAAAGGTTTAACGTATGCGTTCCGGGACAGGAGAGCCAAAAAACGCAATTTCCGCGGATTATGGATACAACGTATCGGCGCGGCCGCTCGCTTGGAAGGAATATCTTATTCCCAATTTATGGGCGCTTTGCACAAAAATGGAATAGAAATCAACCGGAAAGTTCTTGCCGATTTGGCAATGAATCACCCGGAAGCATTTAAAGCTATTGTAGATAAAGTAAAATAGAATAAAATGTAATGTAAAACTAAAAGCTGCATTCCGGTCATGGTCTGCAGCTTTTGTGTTATATCCGCTCAAACCGGGTATACGGCGTTAAAGCCTCAGGAATCAAAATACCGTCGGGAGTCTGGTTGTTTTCCAACAAAGCCGCCACAATGCGGGGCAAAGCAAGCGCACTCCCGTTCAAGGTATGGCACAACCGTATTTTTTTATCTTCGCCGCGATAACGGCATTTCAGCCGGTTGGCCTGATAACTTTCAAAATTGGAAACCGAACTTACTTCTAACCAGCGTTGTTGCGCCGCAGAAAAGACTTCGAAATCAAAAGTCAATGCGGAAGTGAAGCTCATATCCCCTCCGCTAAGTCGCAAAATACGCCAGGGCAATTCCAATTTTTCGACCAAAGTCTGCACATAATCAACCATTTCCTGCAAAGACTCGTAAGAACGTTCGGGCTTCTCAATCCTGACGATTTCCACTTTGTCGAACTGGTGCAGACGGTTTAGGCCGCGCACATCTTTTCCGTATGAACCGGCTTCGCGACGGAAACAAGCCGAATATGCCGTATTTTTAACAGGCAAATCTTTTTCTTCCAGAATGACGTCGCGGTAAATGTTGGTCACGGGAACTTCCGCCGTCGGAATCAGGTATAAATCATCCGGCCCGGCATGATACATCTGTCCTTCTTTATCAGGCAATTGCCCCGTTCCATAACCCGAATCGGCGTTCACCACGTAAGGCGGTTGAATTTCGATATAACCGGCTTCACGGGCGTTATCTAAGAAAAAATTAATCAGTGCGCGTTGCAATTGCGCTCCTTTTTGTTTGTAAACCGGAAAACCTGCGCCAGCAATTTTCACGCCTGATTCAAAATCAATCAAATCATACTTTTTCGCTAATTCCCAATGTGGGAGCGCTCCCTCGTGCAATACGGGAATCACGCCGCCGGTTTTTTCCACTACATTATCTTCGGCGCATTTCCCTTCGGGAACGCTATCGGCAGGAAGATTGGGAATTTGCCAAAGCAATTCGGTCAGCCATTTTTCCGATTCCTTCATATCCGTTTCCAATTGCTTGTTACTTTCTTTTATCCCGGCAACTTGTGCGCGGGCTGATTCGGCGGCGTCCTTTTGTCCTTCTTTCATTAACAGGCCGATGGATTTCGACAAACGATTCAGTTCGGAGAGGTTACCGTCCAACTGCTGTTGAGCGGCTTTCCGTTTCTTATCGGTTGCAATCACTTCGTTGATAATCGCTTTGGCGTCGTAATGTTTTTTTCCCAGTTTATCAATCACTTCCTGGGTATTTTCCGTAATGACTTTAAGTGTAAGCATGATTTTTATTGAATTAAGGCACAAAATTAACAGAAAATTTGAATATTTACAAAATTCTTACGTCAGAGGCGCACAAATGGGCATGAAAAGTTCAAATGAAATTCGGTTTATGTAATTAAAAAACGTTATCTTTGCCTCTTCGTAAATATAATAATGAAAAAAGATATTGTAAAAACGGTTGAAGATTTA